>CADBOW010000055.1 GCA_902796375.1 uncultured Lachnospiraceae bacterium
ATGGGATGAGCGACAGGAAACAACTTGAAGGGAAGACGGCGATCGTCACGGGAGCAAATTCCGGAATGGGAAGGGCTACTGTGGAGGCGCTCAGTGATATGGGAGCAAGGGTGATCATGCTTTGCAGAGATGAGACCCGTGGCCGGGAGGCTTATGAGAAACTCATGGAGGAGAAAGGCCGCAGTCTGGACCTGATCCTTTGCGACCTGGGGGATTATGATTCGATCCGCACCTTTGTCCGCGAGGTTCGCAGGAAGTATGAGAGGATCGATATTCTGGTGAATAACGCCGGATTCATTTCCCTTGATCGTCAATTGACGAAGGAAGGGCTGGAGCGCCAGTTCGGTGTTAACCACATCGGGCATTTCCTTCTGACCATGGGAATCCTTCCTCTGATGAGAGAGGGGGGCCGGATCGTCAATGTAGCTTCCGGAGCTCATAAGACGGGGAAGATTCATTTCAGGGATATCAACCTGACGAAGCATTTCACTGTGATCACAGCTTACTCCCAGAGCAAACTGGCAAATGTCCTCTTTACGCGGGAACTGTCCTGGCGGCTTAAGGACCGGAGGATCACGGTCAACTGCTGTCATCCGGGAGCGGTTGCGACCAATATCGGGATTGACCGGGACACCGGTTTCGGGAAGACGATCACCGGGTTTCTGAAGCCCTTCTTCTTCACGCCGGAAGAAGGGGCCGAAACGGCCATCTATTTGGCGAGCAGTCCGGAGGTGCGAGACATTTCCGGAGAATACTTCTATAAATGCAAGGTGGCGAAGTCCTCGAAAAATTCGAAGGATATGCGTCTGGCGCGGGATCTGTACCGGTTTAGCATCGCCCTGATCAAAGAAGGTCCCGGGGCTGGAAATTAGGAGAATGAAAAAGATATGTAACAAATTGAGGCTTTCTCTCGCGATATAGATTCATTTATGGTAAAATGAATGTCATCCAGGCGAATATCATATAAGAGGCTACGCCTATGAAAACGCCTGGGAACCGGAATGATCTGCGTGCAAAATGAGGAGGAGGAGGTTTAGTTATGATAAAATTCAGGAGAATCATTACGGCGCTTCTTGTTATTATTATGATAGCGCAAGTTGCATTTTATGGAAATACAATCGAGGTAGATGCTGCTGCCAGCATTCCCGATGAGGCAGTAACCTTTAACGGCAATAAGTATTATATATTCCACGATGAAATGGATTGGACCAAGGCCAAGAAATTCTGTGAAAAACTTGGTGGACATCTGGTGACAATCACATCTCAGAAAGAACAGAATTTTATTGATAAGGTTCTGAATAAAAATTCAAACAGACTTTGGATCGGCGGATATCGTGCGAATGGTAAGTCAAACGTTTGGAAATGGGTAACCGGAGAAAAGTGGAAATACACAAACTGGGATGACGGAGAACCAAATGATTCTTCGAATGTTATCTCCAATGAAAACAGGGCTTCGGTATGGCCGAACAAGTGGAACGACCTCAATGATGCAAGTAGTGAGCAAAGCGGTTTTATCTGTGAATGGGAAACGAGACCGGCAAAGATCAAAAATGTAAAGATCAGCAAGGTAACCAAAAACTCCTGCGTTCTTAAGGTAACAGCCGATAAAAAGAAAAACAGCTATAAAATAAAAATATCTTTGGATCCTAATTTCCCAAAGAATAAAACCGAAATCATCACCAGCAAAACGGCAACCGTAAAATTAAACAAGAATACACTTAAGAAAGGGCTTAAAGCCAATAAGACGTATTTTATAAGGGTGTGTGCATATAATCCTGTCGGAAAAACCAGCGGAAAATGGTCCAAAATATATATGTTTACAACCAAATCAGTTGTCAATAAAACGTCATCTCGCAGTCAAGGTAGTTAAGTTAAGGAGATAGAACGAAGAGGCTGTCGCATTAGTTGAATTTTCCATAAGACTTACGAAATGACATAATAAATGACGTAATGGATGTCGTAATAGAAATAAACTCAGAAGCGCACTGTACTTGGCAGCATACCAAGTCAGGTGCGCTTTTGTTATGCATAAATGGAAAGGATTCTCTATTCATGCTATTTAGGATGTGGTAGTATAAAAAAAGCAGGTGTTTGGGCTGTAAATGATGGGTGAAGTGGATGGAAGAGTTTATGTTGTTTTTATTTCCGGTGGGGATCGTCACGGTACTTGTGTTCGGAGCCGGAGTGAAGAAGAGGGGTGAGTTCAGCGGGGAAGCCTGGAGCCGGGGACAGGCCAAGGCACTTCAGGCATTTGCGGCGCTGATGGTCATTCTTCATCATCTGGTTCAGACCACCACGAATTATGGAAAAGTACCGAAGGGGCCGGTCACCCTATGGAATTCCTTCGGGATCCTGTTCACGAGTATCTTCTTTTTCTTCTCAGGCTTCGGTCTTTACAAGCGGTTTAAGACCGGAGGGAATTATCTGAGGGATTTCCGGAGGCGACGTTTTCCAAGGATTCTGATCCCATTTTTGATTACGAATATCATTTACATCTGCGTTCTTTTCAGCAGCAGGATCTCTGCAGTGTGGCAGGGCTTCACCGCGATCTTCGGGATTCCGCTCCTAAACGGAAATGCATGGTTTGTGATTGAACTGCTTCTGCTGTATCTTGCATTTTATGTGAGCTTCCGGCTTATCCGGTCTGAGCGGACGGCGATGATCTGCATTACGCTGTATACGGTGTTGATGATCACCTGCTCCCTGCTGCTGGGGCATTCCAGCGGGTCCGTCAATCGCCGCTGGTTTATGGGGGAGTGGTGGTACAATACCACATTTCTCTTTGTGGTGGGCATGTTTGTTGCGAAGCATGAGACCCGCGTCAGATCGGTGATGGAGAAGCGCTACAGGCTGTTGCTACTGCTGGCGGTGATCCTCTTAATCGGCTGGTATGTGCTGGAGCAGTTTGTGGAGGGCCGTTTCGGTTACTATAAGGAATGGGCCGGGCATCCGGGATATCCTGAGAAGCTGATCACGCTTCTGGTTCAGATCGTGCTCTGCATCCTGTTCCTGTCCGTTCTGCTGTTGGTGAACCTGAAGGTGGAGTTTCACAATCGGGTGCTGCTGTTCCTGGGAGGGATCAGCTACGAACTCTATCTGATCCACGGAGTGTTCCGGGAAGTACTTCCGGGGGGACCGGACGGAACCCTGCCGGCGTTCCTGTATCTCACGCTGGTTTATGCCCTGTCCATATTGGCGGCGTGGCTGCTGTCATTTCCGGATAGAAAGCTGATCCGGATGATCGGGGGAACCGGTTCGGAGAATCGGACACAGGATGGATAAGGATGACTGGGATAATTGAGAATGGCTTGGGTTGGGGAAATGAAGATTCATGAACTGCATTACACGAATACAAATACATATCTGATCGAAGGCGATTCCGGCATGCTTCTTTTTGACACCGGATGGGCCGGAACCTTTCGGGAATTCTGCAGGACCATGGGAGAGCTTGGGATTCCGGTGCAGGAGATACGATACATTCTGATCTCGCATTTTCATCCGGATCATATGGGGATTGCCCAGGAGATTGCGGATCAGGGGGCGGTGATCCTGGCTCCTGAGCTGCAGAAAGCGTACATCCATGCGGCGGACGATATTTTTGCAAGAGAGGGGAGAGGCGGATATATTCCGATCCGGGATGAGAAGGTCCGGTTTTTTCCCCTGGATGAGGGACGCCGTATCCTGAAGGAGATAGGAATTGACGGTCAGATCCTGCATACCCCCGGACATAGTGATGACAGCATTTCTCTATGCCTGGATGAGGGGGCTCTCTTTGTGGGAGATCTGAATCCGCTGTACGAACTGGAAATGCACAGGGGGACATTGATCGAAGAAAGCTGGGAGCGGCTGTTGGAGATGCACCCGAAGAAGGTATACTACGGGCATGCCAGGTGTGCGGATCTGGGAGGAGATGCACAGCATGCAGCCCCGGGAGACAATTCACAGCATGGGAACTCGGGCGGAGATGAGAAGTACGCAGTCCCGGATGGTGATACATTTGCACTGGTTTCGCAGATCATGAAGCTGGTGGACAAGGGATGCAGACCGGAGAAGATCCGCAGGAAGACCGGAGCGGATGCGGAGTTCATCGAAGATGTGACAAGGATGTATCTGACCCACCGGAATGTAGGCGTACAGGGAATCCTCGACCGGATCGAGATCAAGAACAGATAGACAGGGGGGAGTCATGAAATTCATTTTTGCCTCAGACAGCTTCAAAGGATCATTATCCTCTGCAGAAATCTGTACCCTTTTGGGGAAGGCAGCAAGGGAAGTCTTCGGAGAGGTGGAGTGCATCGGACTTCCGGTGGCGGACGGCGGAGAGGGCACGGTGGATGCGGTCCTGGCTGCTGAACAGGGAGAACGCATCATGGTGCAGGTCCACGGCCCTTTGATGGAAGAAAGGGAAGCATACTATGGCTGGCTGGATCAGGATCGTGCCATCATGGAAATGTCAGCAGCCTCCGGTCTTCCGCTAGTGCCCGGGGATCTTCGTGATCCACGGCATACCACAAGCTATGGAACCGGCGAGCTGATCCTGGACGCGCTGGATCGAGGGATCCGCGACATTACCATTGCCATCGGCGGAAGTGCCACAAATGACGGTGGTATGGGATGCCTGACAGCACTTGGCGTCAGATTCTCTGACGGATCAGGAAATCCGCTGGCGGGAATAGGCGAGAATCTTGAGAGAGTCCGTGACATCGATGTCAGTGGTCTTGATCCGAGGATCCGTGATACGAAGCTGACCGTGATGTGTGACGTGACGAATCCTCTCTGCGGAGATAGGGGAGCCACCAGAGTCTACGGCCCGCAGAAAGGCGGGACTCCGGATGTGATTGAGTGGCTGGAACGGGGGATGCAGAACTACAGGGATGTGATCCTGGAGAAACTGGGAGTGGATGCTGATACGATTCCGGGAAGCGGAGCCGCCGGCGGACTGGGTGCTGCCTTATCCATTTTTCTGAGAGGAGAGATGCGTTCCGGGATTGATACGGTGTTGGATCTGATCGGCTTTGACGGATACCTGAAGGGGGCCGACCTTGTGATCACCGGAGAGGGACGGGCAGATGCACAGAGTTGCTGCGGCAAGGTGATGCAGGGCGTGGGTCAGAGAGCAAAGGCTGCCGGAATCCCGGTGATCGGTCTCTGCGGTTCCCTCGGAGAAGGCGCAGAGAAACTGCTGGATCATGGGATCACCAGACTGCTTGTGACCTCGGAGCCAGGGATGCCGCTGGAAGAAGCCATGCGGCATGCGAAGGAATTATACTACCGTAGTGCTGTCCAAATGTTTCAGACTGAACGGGATATGCATGGAAGATCTTGAAAAAAGGAATGAAGAAATGAATATGATCAGAAAATCCAAAATACTGCTTGTTGTAATGGTCTGTGCCGTCCTGCTCACCGCATGCGGATCGGACGGCTCCGGAAATTCCGGCGGATCCGGCAGTTCTGCCGAGGCGGACGTGCAGGATCCTTCGAAGAAGGAGCTGACCTTTGCGGAGATTGAAAAGCTGGCGGCTACGGGCGTGTTCAACGTTCACTGGTACGCCACCGACGGCGATTGCACGGCAGGCACCTCCTATCTCATCGAATCGGAGCAATATGGCGGAAAGCTGCTGGTTACGGCTTTTCATTATCTCTGGCCCGACAATGCTCAGACCTTCACCGGAGAGGAGCTTCCGGGCTACATCACGGGCGGTGAGATCTATTACGCCCAGTCGGGGAAGGACACAGGTGCAAGACTGAAAAGTAATGTAGTCATTCCGGATGCGGATGCGGTTCCGAATATCGCCAAGGACGTTGCAGCATTTACAGTGAATAAGGGAGACGCTCTTCCCACATTGAAGCTCTCCACGAGACATCCGGAACCCGGGGAGAAGATCTATCTTCTGGCGAGGCTGTGGGACGGCGAGGTGATCAATGAAAACTGCGTCTATGAAGCGCAGGTGGTCACCTGCGGAGATGACGAGATCGTGTACACCATAGATAAAAAATACGGCAGCACCATGGGAGCCAGCGGGGGACCTCTGGTGGACAGATACGGTGAGGTGGTCGGCATGCATATGGCCGGAAATGGGGTCCGTTACTATGGGCATGTGACCGGGAGCTTTATGAAGCAGATCGAAGACGGACATTTGTCGGATGTGTCTTACTGATCCGGAAGAATCATGGTGAAGCTGAAATGAAGAAGGAGAAGAATAAACGATGGAATTATATGATGGACGGCCTGAGTCCGTGGAGGGACGGCTGGCAAGGGAAGTTAGAACCTACGACTATCTGGACCGGTTGGGGATCCCATACCGGAGAACAGATCATGAGGCAGCAGATAATATGGAGGCCTGCTTTGAGATTGACAAGGTTCTGGGTGTGGTGATCTGCAAGAACCTCTTTCTCTGCAACCGGCAGAAGACGAATTTCTATCTTCTGATGATGCCGGGGGATAAGAAGTTCAAGACGAAGGAGCTTTCCAGTCAGATCAATTCGGCCCGCCTGTCATTTGCGGATGCGGATGATATGCTGCGTTTCCTGGATATAGAGCCGGGAGCGGTAAGCATCATGGGGCTGATGAATGACACGGAGCATGAGGTGCAGCTCCTGATCGACGAGGATGTGCGGAAGGATGAGTATGTCGGCTGCCATCCCTGCGTATGCACCTCCAGCCTGAAGCTGCGGACACAGGATATCATGGAGAAGTTCCTGCCTGCTACGGGACATGAGGCGAAGGTGGTGCACCTGGTAGGTGAGGACTGAGTTTCCGATAGAGTTTCCGATAGAATTGATCAGGTAAAACTGTGGAAAATGTGATATCATAGGCAATAGGTGAAATCTGCCCGGACCGGGGAGAAAATGAAGGAGGGGTTACAAATGTCGGCATACAGCGTAATGATGAAATCTATGGCGTTGATCGGAAAGTCGGTTATGCGTTCTCTGGACAGGATGTCGGAGGATCCCGGAAAGGTGCAGGAGGAGCTCCTGCTTACGCTCCTGAGACAGAATCAGGATACGGAATACGGCAAGAAATGTGGGTTCGCCGGGATTCATTCCGTGCAGGAATATCAGGAGAAGGTTCCAATCTGCGAATATGATGATTTTGCGCC
>CADBOW010000056.1 GCA_902796375.1 uncultured Lachnospiraceae bacterium
AAAGATCGCCGATTACGTAGGGGTTATGTATGCCGGCAAGATCATCGAGTACGGCACCATCTTCGACATTTTCTATGATCCCCGCCATCCCTATACCTGGGGCCTGCTGTCAGCGGTTCCCGAGGTTTCGGATGAAAAGGGAGAACTCTATTCCATCCCGGGAACTCCGCCGAATCTTGCGCTGGAGATCGTGGGAGACGCATTTGCGCCCAGAAACCCCTATGCCCTGGCCGTGGATTTCAAGGCGGAACCCCCGTTATTCAAGCTGTCCAGCACCCATTATGCAGCCACCTGGCTGGCGGATCCCAGAGCGCCGAAGGTGGAGATGCCGGAAGAACTGGTGCGGCGCATCGAGCGAATGAAGAAGGAGGGCAGGGACTATGTCAAACAGTAAGAAGGAACTGCTTTCCGTAAAGGACCTCTGCATGTATTTCGACAGTGCAGGAAAGAGGATCAAGGCGTCGGAGCATATCACATTTTCCATCAAAGAGGGAGAAACCTTCGGCCTGGTGGGGGAATCCGGAAGCGGAAAATCCACCATAGGAAAATGTATCATCGGCCTAAATAAGGCCACCAGCGGAAGCATTCGTTTCCGAGGGACCGAGCTGACGGGGATCCGGAGCCGGAAGGAATATAACGAGAAGATGAAGGAGATCCAAATGATCTTCCAGGATCCCATGTCCTCCCTGAATCCCCGGAAGCAGATCGGCCAGATCCTCCGGGAGGCACTGGTGATCCAGAAGATCGGAGAAAATGAAGCGGAGAGGAATCAAATGGTGAAGGATGCCCTGAATCGTGTGGGGATCCCCGTGGAATACAGCAATCGCTATCCCTCCAGCTTCTCCGGAGGTCAGCGGCAGAGAATCGGCATTGCCCGTGCACTGGTGGGAAATCCCAGTCTCATCATCGCAGATGAGTGCATAGCAGCACTGGATGCCTCTGTGCAGGCACAGGTGGTTAATATGCTGGGACGGATCAAGGAGGAGGTGGGAACCTCGTTCCTGTTTATTTCCCATGACCTTTCCATGGTACGCTTCCTGTCCGACCGGATTGGGGTTCTGCACCTGGGTTATCTTCTGGAGATCGGAGAGTCGGAGGAGATATTCAATCACCCCATCCATCCCTATACCAGGGGGCTTCTTTCCGCAATCCCGCGGATGAATCCCATCATTCAGGCGGAGAAGGGGAAGATCTATAACTATGCAGACTCCGGCATTGATTATGCCCAGGGAACCATTCATGCGGTGACGAAAACCCACCGTGTTCTGTGCACTGACAGCGAATTTGAGGACTGGACCGAAGAAGTCAGGTCCGAAAAGGAGGTGCGGGCATGAGGAGAAGGATAAAAGAAGCACGGGAAAGCAGAATAGTGAGAAGAACAGAGAGGACCCTCAGTATGCTCCTCTGCCTCCTGTTTCTGGTGACCGCCCTCAGCGGCTGCGGAAAGGACGGGTCGGAACGATCGGATCTGAACTATCATCTGGCGTCTTCTCCGGTGACCGTGGATCCACAGCTTGTAACGGATACGAATGCGGCAAATGTGGCGAGTTTCTTTGTGGGAACCCTGTATAAGTACGACAGGGACTGCAAGCTGGTTCCCGGCTGCGCCGAGAGCTATGAGGTATCCGAGGATAGGCTCACAGTCACATTTCATCTGAGGAAGAATCTGAAATGGAGTGACGGAAGTCCGCTGACTGCCGAGGACTATGTATATGCTTTCCGGAGGCTGGCGGATCCGGATACAAAAAGCGGAGCCGTCTATATGATCACGGACTGCTGTATGGTGGAAAATGCGGACAAGGTATCGGAAGGAACCCTTCCGCCCAGTGAACTGGGGGTGTCGGCACCGGACCATGATACCTTTCGGATTCAGCTGATAAAGCCATGTCCTTACATAACAGCCATAGTAGCGTCGCCCAACCTGGGTCCCTGCAGTCAGGCATTTGTTCAGTCCTGCGGCGATGATTACTGCACAAGTGCGGATACCATTCTTTCCAGCGGACCATTTAAGGTGGACCGGTATGAGCCCCTTGCGACACAGATCCACATGTCAAAGAATGAATACTATTATGATGCGGATCAGGTTTCTCTGGAGGGAATCAATCTACAGGTCATCACGGACGAGCAGCAGGCTATGATGTGCTACGAAGCCGGGGAGATGGATGTGATCCGCGTGACTGGTGCCATCGTTGAACTGGCGGAGGGTGATCCGGAGCTTACGGTATTCTCCCAGGCAAGCGCATTTTATCTGGATATGAACTTCGGGGAAGGCTCTCCATTGAATAACCGGAACCTGAGGATTGCTCTTTCAAAGAGCATTGACAGGGACAGCATCGTGAAAAATGTGATCCGTGCCGGAGCCAGCAGTCTTACCCGGATCAATCCGCCGGGATATTATTATGAAGCCTCCGGAAAGGACATTGCTGAGGATCCTCATAAATACAAGGACCTGACCGATTATGATCCGGCGAAGGCAAAGGAATACTGGGAGCAGGGACTGAAGGAGATAGGAAAAACCTCAGTGGAACTCAGCCTTTGCTGCTATAGCAATGCGCAGTCCTTATGTGAGGCTCTGAAGCAGGAGATGGAGAAGGCACTTCCGGGGCTTACCATCAATATCGTGGTCTGGAGCACAAAGGACTGGCTGC
>CADBOW010000057.1 GCA_902796375.1 uncultured Lachnospiraceae bacterium
ATTTGCTCCATGCTTACGGAAGAAGTGCTTGTCCCGGATACAGTCGGGCGCAGGCTTTACTTCCGGGTTGATCAGTTCTGTCTTCAGTGCCATTTTCGCAACCTCTTCCAGAACCACAGCATTGTGGACAGCTTCCGCAGCGTCCTTACCCCAGGTAAAGGGCCCGTGATTCGTGCAGAGCACGCCGGGGGTATACATGGGGTTCAGCCCCCTTGTATCAAAGGTTTCAATGATCACAAGACCGGTATTCTTCTCATACGCTTCATCGATTTCTGCCGGTGTGAGACTCCGCGCACAGGGGATCTCTCCGTAGAAATAATCTGCGTGAGTTGTTCCGTACAGCGGAATGCTCCGCCCCGCCTGGGCCCAGGAGGTTGCCTCCGGGGAGTGGGTATGCACGATCCCGCCGATTTCCTCGTAACGTTTATAGAGTTCCAGATGGGTCGGTGTGTCGGAGGAGGGTTTATATCGTCCTTCTACCTTATTCCCTTCCAGATCCATAACTACCATATCTTCCCAGGACATGGTCTCATAGTCCACACCGCTGGGCTTGATCACAAAGAGTCCCGCCTCGCGGTCGATCCCGCTGACATTTCCCCATGTGTAGGTAACGAGGCCCCTTTGGGGAAGCTCCATATTTGCCTCAAATACTTTCTTTTTCAGTTCTTCTAACATGACTGTCCTCTCTTCAGATCATCCTGAACAGATTCTTCGCTTCGCTCAGAATGACTGTTTTTCACAATACTATAATGCTTCAACCGCTGCTTTCTCAATAGGAATCGTAGCCTTAAAGGTCTCCATGAACTTATTGAAGCCTTCGATCTCCTCAGCTGTTGCGGTTACTGCAAACCCTTCCTCTCCCGCAAAGATCGTATCATTTAAGAATTCGGAAAGTGTCTTATCCTTTGCCGCTGCAAGGTAAAGCGCAAGAACCGCCATTCCCCAGGCGCCGCCCTCTCCGGCTGTTTCCATCACCGTGATGGGACCGCCTGTCGCTGCCGACATGATGCGCTGACCGACTTCCTTTGTCTTGAAGAAACCGCCGTGTCCATAGAGCTGATCCACCTTCACGCCTTCACCCTTCAGCAGGATATCCAGCCCCACTTTAAGTGTGCTGACTGCCGAGTAAAGGTGCAGCCGCATGAAATTGGCAAAGCTGAAATCCGCATCCACCTTCCGGGCAAAGACCGGACGGCCCTCGGTAAAACCGGTTACCGGTTCACCGGAGAAATAGTTGAAACCGGCCAGTCCGCCGCAGTCCGGAGCGCCGCTAAGCGCTGCATTGAACAACGTCGTATAGAGTTTGTCCGTATCCACCGGAGCTCCTATAGCTTCCGCAAACTGACGGAAGATTCCTGCCCATGCATTGATATCTGAAGTACAGTTGTTGCAATGCACCATGGCCACATCATCGCCTACAGGCGTGGTCACCACATCGATCTCCTCATGTACTGCAGAAAGAGCTTTCTCCATAACGATCATGGCGAAGATAGATGTTCCGGCTGATACATTTCCCGTACGGACTGCCACGCTGTTGGTGGCCACCATACCGGTTCCTGCATCACCCTCCGGAGGACAGAGCGGAATGCCTGCGGCAAGGTTTCCGCTGACATCCAGTTTTGCCGCGCCTTCTGCCGTAAGTGTTCCCGCTGCCTCGCCGGCGGAGAGTACCTTCGGCAGGATCCCGGAAAGCTTCCAGTCAAAGCCTTGGCCGGCAACCAGCGCTTCGTATTTTTCCAAATATGCTTTGTTGTAATCTCTTGTCGTACTGTCGATGGGGAACATACCCGATGCATCTCCCACACCCAGCACCTTTTTCCCTGTCAGCTGCCAGTGGATATAACCGGCCAGCGTGGTGAAGAAGGTGATATCCGGAACATGTGCTTCTTTGTTCAGAACAGCCTGATGCAGATGTGCAATGCTCCAGCGCTGCGGGATGTTGAAGCCGAACTCCTTTGTCAGTTCAGCAGCCGCTTCGCCTGTCACCGTATTTCTCCAGGTACGGAAAGGTACCAGAAGATTATCGTCCTTGTCAAAAGCCATATATCCATGCATCATAGCGGAAAAGCCAATGGCGGATGTGGTCTTTATCACGGTTCCGTACTGCTTCTCCACATCTGCGAGAAGCTGTGCATAAGCGTCCTGAAGACCGCTCCAGATCATTTCCAGACTATAAGTCCAAAGACCGTCCACATACTGGTTCTCCCATGTGTGTCCGCCCTCTGCGATGGGCTTACCCGCAAGATCCACCATGACGGCCTTGATGCGGGTGGAGCCGAATTCGATTCCGATCGCGGTCTGCCCCGCGTCGATCATATCTTTAATATCCATGTTGTACCCCCATATTATATATTCTTCGCCATGCCGGCTCAGCTGAACGGATTTTCGGACGGATAACGAACACCCTTCGGCTGGTTGTAGTTGATCTC
>CADBOW010000058.1 GCA_902796375.1 uncultured Lachnospiraceae bacterium
GCCTCCGCCTTCTCTGCAGTGGTCGCCTCCGCCTTCCCTGCTGTGGTCGCCTCCGCCTTCTTTGCGGTGGATGCCTCTACGGGGGAAACCGTCGGTGTGGCGGTCTTCTGTTCCTCCTTTATGATCTGCGCCTGCATTGCATTCTCTACCGCATTTGTCGACTCCAGCTTACTGTTTCCGCTGTTTCCTCCGCTTCCGCAGCCGGCTGTCATGGCCAGGGTCAGAAGCCAGGGAATCACAGCTGTAAAACGTCTTCCTTTTTTCATTTCACATTACCTCCTGAGAACCTTCCCCAATATCATGCAGATCCCATAAACCGCAAGATCCACGGAAACGATGGTCGCTCCCACCGGGGTGGAGAAAAGAATCGAGATCAGCATACCCAGCAATGCCGCAAAAAGCGATATTGCAGCAGACAGGCTCACAACGCCCCGGAAGGTATGCATCAGCCGCATGGCCGAAAGGGCCGGGAAGATCACCAGTGCCGAGATCAGAAGGGATCCCACCAGATTCATTCCCAGAACGATGATCACTGCAATGATGACGGCAATGATCAGGTTATATGCCCGGGCAGGCATTCCCGTCGCCCGAACGAAGTTTTCATCAAATGTAACGGCGAAGATCCGGTTATACAGAAATACAAATAACAGGATCACCACTCCGGATAATACAATACTGATCACCACATCACTTGTGGTAAGGGTCAGGATGGATGTGGAGCCGAACAGCGTGGTACACACATCACCAGATACATTTCCCGACTTGGAGGGGAAAATGTTCATGATCATATATCCCAGTGCCAGGGCACTGACGGATACCATGGCGATGGCCGCGTCCCCCTTCACCCGCGCCGTCTCTCCCGTCTGCAGCAGAAGGACCGCTGCCAGGATCGTCAGCGGCATGACCAGGATCATCTGGTTGGTCAGATTCAGAATCGTAGCAACCGCCATAACGCCAAATGCCACATGTGAAAGTCCGTCCCCTATGAAGGAGTACCGCTTCAGCACCAGTGTCACCCCCAGCAATGAGGAACAGAGCGCCACGAGGCATCCTACGATCAGTGCATAACGAACGAAGGGAAACTGCCAGTAATAACTGAGCTTCTCCCAGATTCCCATATCATCTGTCATTTCGAAGCCTCCTCTCCGGCCTTCGCCTTCCCGGTATGCTTCGATCCTCCGGTGGTTTTCCCGAAGATCTTCCAGGCATCGGATTCCTTATACTCCTCCGTGGTACCGAAGAACATCTGCTCTCCCCCCAGATGAAGGATATGCGATGCATACCTGGTTGCCATTTCTATATCATGGGAGATCATGATCACCGTCACGCCCTCCTGATTCAGCTTACGGATCAGCTGGTACATTTCCGCTGTCACCTTCGGATCAAGACCGCTCACCGGCTCATCCAGAAGCAGCAGCTTCTCCGTAGCCACCAGTGCTCTCGACAGCAGAACCCGCTGCTGCTGTCCTCCGGACAGATTCCGGTAGCACTCGTCCTTCAGGTCCCAGATTCCCAGCCGGCGCATGGATTTCTCCGCCCGCAGCTTATCCTCCTTGCGGTAAAACAGACGGAAGCCCAGATTGGACAGATTCCCCGACATGACGATCTCATAGACCGATGCCGGAAAATCCTTCTGTACCACGGTCTGCTGGGGCAGATACCCCAGATTCTTCCGGGTGATCCCGTCCCCGTATTCCACGCTGCCACCCATAGGATGGTTCAGTTTTAAAATGGTTTTCATCAATGTGGATTTCCCTGCACCGTTCTCGCCGACGATGCACAGATAATCCCCTTCTCCCACGGAGAAACTGATTCCCTCTGTAACCACTCGTCCGTCATAACCCAGAACAAGGTCCTTACATGTAATATATGCCAACGTTCTGTCCTTTCTTTCCGAACCCTACTTACTGTTTCTCTCCGGAATCCCGTTTCGCATCCGGTTCCGACTTCGGCTCCGTCTCCGGTTCCAACTTCGGTTCCGTCTCCGATTCCGGTTCCGACTTCGACTCCGTCTCCGGTTCCAACTTCGGTTCCATCTCCCGTCTTACTCCTCAGTCAGGATCCGCACCGCCTCGGAATACTTCCGATACCGCTGCTCATCCTTCTCGCCGAATTTCTCCAGCCGGGTCCGGTCCATATTATGTGCCAGATCCGCCAGCTTCACTGCCTTCGCCACGGGATTCGGCCGGATCCGTCGTATGTATTCAAAATAATCTTCATCTCCGGTTCTTGTCAGAAGCACAACCGCTTCCACCTGTGTGTCGGTGAAGCCCGCCTCCCGAAGATCCTCCTCCGTATGATCGGAGTCCTCCAGCACATCATGAAGCAGTGCCACGACACAGGTATCCTCCGTCTGCATCTGTTCCGCCACGTGTAAGGGATGCAGAATATAAGGAATCCCCGCCCTGTCAAACTGTCCTTCATGTGCCTGAAAAGCATATAGGATTGCTTTTTTTGTCATTTCCGAATATATCATATTTCCTCCAAAAACCGGTATGCCCTGTCCTGCTGATATTCCATCCCTACTATTTTACGCACATTCCTCCGGAAATGCAAGTCAAAGCCCCCACATAACTTGACTTTTGTCCATGAAATCATTATGATGTTTATTGTGTCCGAAGCGCCGTTTTCCATGCTTCGGCATCATATCAGAACAGAGAAAGAGGTTTCTTATGAAGAAGATTATTCTGACGGGCGACCGTCCTACCGGTAAACTGCATCTCGGACATTACGTAGGTTCTCTGAGACGCCGCGTAGAGCTGCAGAACTCCGGCGAATTTGATGACATTTTCATCATGATCGCAGATGCACAGGCACTGACTGACAACTTCGACAATCCGGACAAGATCCGTGACAATATCATCGAGGTTGCTCTGGATTATCTTTCTGCAGGGCTTGACCCGTCCAAGGTTCATATCTTTATTCAGTCACAGCTCACAGCGCTGACCGAGCTTACATTTTACTATATGAACCTGGTTACCGTATCCCGACTGGAGCGGAATCCTACCGTGAAGGCCGAGATCCAGCTTCGCAATTTCGAAACCAGCATTCCTGCCGGTTTCTTCACCTATCCTGTCAGCCAGACATCCGATATCACTGCATTTAAGGCAACGGTGGTTCCGGTTGGCGAGGATCAGCTTCCCATGATCGAGCAGGCCCGGGAGATCGTCCGGAAGTTCAACTCCCTTTATGGCGATACCCTTGTGGAGCCCTCGGCTCTGATTCCCGAGAATTCCGTCTGCTCCCGTCTTCCGGGCACGGACGGCAAGGCAAAGATGAGCAAATCCCTGGGGAACTGCATCTACCTCTCCGATCCTCCGGCCGAGGTGAAGAAGAAGGTCATGAGCATGTTTACCGATCCGGGGCACCTGAGGATCGAGGATCCGGGCAAAATCGAGGGAAATACGGTATTCACCTATCTGGATGCATTCTGCAAGGATTCCGACTTCGAGAAGTTCTGCCCGGACTATAAGAATCTGGATGAAATGAAGGACCACTACCGCCGTGGCGGACTGGGCGATGTGAAGGTGAAGAAGTTCCTGTTAAATGTACTGAATCAGGAGCTGGAACCCATTCGTGCCCGCCGGGCCGAGCTGGAGAAGAACATTCCCGCCGTCTATGAGATCCTGAAGGAGGGAACTGACGCAGCAAGAAAGGCCGCTGATGCAACACTTGCTGAGGTAAGAGCCGCCATGCGGATCAACTATTTCGAGGATACCGACCTGATCGAAAGCCAGCAGGCACGCTTCAATCAGAAGTAATCGGAGGTTCATATATGAAACAGCATTTTACATTTCCCTCTGCGGACCGTGAAACGAAGATCCATGCCATCCTCTGGACAGACGAAACAAAGCAGCCCAGAGCCGTGGTCCAGCTGATCCATGGTATGGTTGAATACATCGACCGCTATGATGATTTTGCAAAATATCTGGCATCCCAGGGCTTTGCCGTAGTGGGGCACGACCATCTGGGACACGGACAGTCCGTAACAAGCGAGGAGAAGCTGGGCTACATCGCGCCCAGACGTCCCGCAAATGTCCTTCTGCAGGATATTCATCGTCTCCGTGTCTGCATGGAAACGAAGTTTCAGGGACTGCCCTATTTCATGCTGGGGCACAGCATGGGCTCCTATCTGCTTCGCCGCTATCTCTCATCCCAGGGTGACGGGCTGGCAGGCGCCATCATCATGGGAACCGGGCAGGAGCCGGATGCAGCCACCACCGCCGGCCTCGTTCTGGTTCGTTCCCTGGCCAAATCCCACGGATGGGATTACCGCAGCGTGAAGGTCCTGAACCTGACCTATAACTCCAACTACAAAAAATATGATCTGACCGGCGAGGACATTTCCAACAGCTGGCTTACGAAGGATGAAGAGATCGTGAAGAAATACTACTCCGACCCGCTCTGTACCTTCCTTTTCACATTGAACGCCTTCGAAGCTCTGTTCTCCACCGTGCTGTTTACCAATCAGAAGAAGAATATCATGGCCATCCCGGATACGCTTCCCCTGCTTCTGGTATCCGGAGCGGAGGATCCGGTGGGCGCCCTTGGAAAAGGCGTAAAGAAGGTCTACGACAAATACGTGAAGTCAGGCATCAAGGATGTCACCTGCAAGCTGTTCGACGGTGACCGTCATGAGATCCTGAATGAGACGGATCGGGCAGATGTCTATGCCTATATTCAGGAATGGCTGGAGACCCATTTAACGGAAGAAGCGTAAATATTGGATTCTACAGGAAGAAGAGGCTCTCGTACGGAATTTCGTACGAAAGCCTCTTCTTCTGTTTCGGATCCTGTATGTGGATCAGTCTTCTCTCTTCTTACCCCAGAAGAACAGCGCTACAGTACCCGGGCCTGTATGTGCTCCCACCGTGGCACCGATGGGGAAAAGCTGAACTCCCCCGTCGATCTTCGGGAATGTATCCTCCACCATCTTTTTCATCTCTTCTCCCGCCTCAGGATCAGACTGGGATACAAAGCATTTTCCGCTGTACTCGACTCCGCCGTCTGCCAGCTCGACCATCTTTTCCAGCTGGCGCTTCAGAACCTTCTTCTTGGTCCGGATCTTCTCCCGGGGGATCAGGCGTCCCTTGAAATCCACATTCAGAAGCGGGCAGATGGAAAGCACCTGACCCACGAAGCCTGCCGTCTTGGATACACGTCCGCCCCGGATATAGAAGGTGAGATCCGTGGAGAAGAACCAGTGGACCACATTCAGCTTGTGCTCCTCGGTCCATGCCGCCAGTTCCTCCACAGGCATTCCTTCATCTCTCTTGTCTGCTATACCTTCCATCAGCAATCCGTAACCGGAGGATGCCGCCAGTGAATCGATCACATAAATCTTCCTGTCCGGGAACTGATCCCGCAGCTGCTTCGCCGCCAGTACGGCCGCATTATAGGTTCCGGAGATACCTGTGGACAGTGTGCAGTGAAGCACATCCTTCCCTTCCTCCAGAAACGACCGGAAATGATCGATATATTCGGACAGGGCCACCTGGGAGGTCTTGGCCTCCTCCCCTGCCAGCATTCGTTCATACAGCTCCTGGGGTTTCATGGTCTGCCAGAGGTCGTCCTTATACTCTACCCCGTTCAGACTGAATGTAAAACAGATATACTTCAGGTCTCTTTTCTTCATCCATTCCGGAGAAAGATCCGCCGCCGATTCACAACTAACAACATAATCTGCCATAAATGGTACTCCTTCTAAAACTTCTATTCCGATATATATGGATCAGGGTTCGGGGCAATCTACTCTCCGGCCTTGATCAGCGCATCCGCAAGTGCCTCCAGCTGCGGAAGATCCGTATCCTTCATTGCGGAGCGAATTGTAACCACCGGCTCCAGCACCTCCACACCCTTCATGGGTTCCAGAAGCCCCCGGATGGTTCTTGCAGCCGTGGGTGCCCACGAACCGTTCTCCAGGATTCCGATCTTCCGATTCTGGAATCCTTTATAGCCAAGATGCGTCAGCAGATCATGCATGGGAAGGAACACGCCGCCGTCATAACTGGAGGCTGCCAGCACCATACGGTCATGCCGGAATGCATCCTCAACGATCTCAGCCATATCCTCTCTGGAGATCTCACTGACCACCACCCGTTCTTCACCCTTTGCCAGAAGGAGCTCTTCCAGCTTTCTTGCGGCCTGAAGCGTATTTCCGTGAATGGACGCCACTGCTATGAATACGCCCTTGGATTCTGCCTTGTAGCTGCTCCAGGTATCATAAAGTCCGATATAGTATTCCAGATTCTCCGAAAGGATCGGTCCGTGAAGCGGTGCTATGATACGGATATCCAGCTGCGCCGCCTTCTTCAGGAGCATCTGTACCGGTGCGCCGTATTTTCCTACGATATTGAAGTAATATCTCCGTGCTTCACATGCCCAGTCCTCATCCGTGTCCAGTGTTCCGAACTTCCCGAAGGCGTCTGCCGCGAAGAAGACCTGTTCCGACTGTTCATAGGTCATCATAACCTCCGGCCAGTGTACCATGGGAGCCAGAAGGAACTGCAGCGTATGGGTTCCGAGGGACAGAGTGTCTCCCTCCTTTACCGTGACCACCTTCTCTCCGATCTCTATCGGATAGAACTGGGGAAGCATCTGAAATGTCTTTGCATTTCCCACCAGTCGGATCTCCGGGTACAGACTGAGCAGCCGCATAAGGCTTCCGGAATGATCCGGCTCCATATGCTGGATCACCACATAATCCGGTGTGCGGCCTGCCAGCTCCCGCTGCAGGTTCTCGATCCATCCGTCCACTCCGCGCTCATCCACAGTATCCATGATGGCGATCTTCTCATCCAGGATCAGGTAGGAATTATATGCCATTCCGTTGGGAACCTCATACTGGCTCTCAAACAGATCCAAATCCTTATCGTCTACGCCGATATAACGGATCGTATCCGTCAGCTTTCTGTCCATATTGTAACCTCCACTTACTATATGATCTAATCAACGAAGTATGCCTTATACCACAGCAGAAATGCATATACGGTATACAGCTTTCTCTGATTGTTTGCCTTCTTCTCCTGATGATCCTTCAGCCACTGCAGCAGGATCTCCGTATGGAAGAATTCCTTTGCAAAGGGCTGATTGAACATATCACGGAATTTGGAAGCATATTTTTCTTCCCAAAGCCACTGACGGATGGGAACCGGAAATCCCTTCTTCTTCCGCTTCACCCATTCCTCCGGAAGCACCTCCTCAGAGCTCTTCCGGAATACCGTCTTGGTCTGTTCCTTGCTGAGAAGCAGTTCACTGGGCAGTGTTCTGGCCAGCTTCCAAACCTTCCGATCCAGATACGGCACACGAAGCTCCAGCGAATGTGCCATGGTCATCTTGTCCGCCTTCAGCAGAATGTCATTCGGAAGCCATAGATGCATATCCAGATACATTTTCTTATGCAGCTCGTCCTTTCCCCGAACCCGGTCAAAGTAGGGTCTCGTCACATCCTGATAGGTAAGATCACTTCTGTAATCCTCCTGCAGCAGTTCATTTGCCTGCTCATTGTCCATGATAAACGCCTGACCGATATAGGAATCCTCCAGGTTCAGCGCATTCCGCTTGAAGAAATTCAGTCCCCGGTGTTCCTTATCACCGATCTTCTCTCCGATCTTCTTCCGAAGTCTCCAGGGAACGATCTTCTTATAGATATTTCCGGATCTGCTGGAATGATAGGTCTCATATCCGCCGAAGAACTCGTCCGCTCCCTCTCCGGAAAGAACGACCTTCAGATCCTCTGCGGCCATTTCCGAAAGGAAATACAAAGGAACCGCCGAAAGATTGGCATGTGGTTCATCCGACTGATACTGAACCGCCGGGAGCGCCTCAAAGAATTCATCCGCCGTGATCTCACGCCTCTTATTCTTGATCTTCAGGATATCGCACAGCGCCTTGGCGTCGGTACTCTCATCGAAGCCGTCTGTCTTGAAGCCGACGGAGTAGGTCTTGTCCGGCCGGGCAAGGGTGGCAATGAAACTGGAATCCACACCGCCGGACAGGAAGGATCCCACCTCCACATCTGCGATCAGGTGGTATTTCACCGAATTCTCAACCTCATTGCGGATTTTGGATGCCGCATCCTCTTCTGTATATTCCTCTGGACGGAAGGATGCGTTGAAATACTGTTCCGTCAGAAAATGCTTTCCGTCATAGGTGAAATAGGTTCCCGGCTCCAGCTTGTAAACGTTTCGGAAAATAGTCTCCTTCATGGGAGAATACTGGAAGATCAGATACATCTTCAGTGCTTCCTTATTTACTTCCTTCCGGAATGCAGGATGCGGAAGGAAGGATTTGATCTCAGAACCGAACAGCAGGGTATCCCTCATTTTTGCATAATAAAACGGCTTGATCCCAAATGCGTCCCGGGCGCCGTACATGGTATGCTCCTGCTTATCATAGATCACAAATGCAAACATACCGCGAAGCAGGGATGCGGTACGCTCCTTATATACCATATAGGCCTGCAGTATGGCTTCCGTATCCGAATTGGTCTGGAATACGGCGCCATTCTCCCGGATCAGCTTCTTACGGATCTCCTTGAAATTATAGATCTCTCCGTTAAATACGATCACATAGCGGCCATCCGCACTGTGCATCGGCTGGATCCCGTTCTCCAGATCGATGATGCTCAGTCTCCGGAAGCCAAGTCCTACATAGTCATCCGTAAAAATGCCGTCGGAATCCGGTCCTCTGTGAATGATCTTCTCGCTCATTGCGCGGGTCACCTGTTCACGGTCATAATCTCCGGTTCCGAAGAACCCAGAAAATCCACACATATTTCTGCCCCATATCGCCCGCTCTGATCAGCGGCGACTGCCTTTCTAATTTGTCTTCGATCGGTGCGCACACCTTTCTTTATTGTAGCAACTTTGTCAGGGAAAGTAAAGAGGCGGAACCCTTTTGTTTTGTCCGCCTCTAACCTTCATTCCTTCAGATGCTCTTATCAAAATACTCCGTCAGACGCTCGATGGGGATGGGCTTCGAATACATATACCCCTGGAGGTACTTCGCCTCCATCCTCATGCAGCGCTGCTCATCATCCATGGTTTCCACACCTTCATACAGTACGGAATAATTCATATCACTGAACATCTGCGCCAGATGCGATACCATCATTTCCGATTTCTGATCCGAACCGGATGCGATCAGCATGGAACGGTCGAATTTGATGATATCAAAGGGCAGCTCCATGATACGCTCGAAATTGGAATATCCCGTTCCGAAATCGTCCAGATAGAACTTGATCCCATTCTCCTTCAGCTCGTTGATCTTGGACTTCATGATCATGAAGTCGCTCTCGCTCCTGCTCTCCGTAAGCTCGATGGCGATCTTCCCGAAGGGGATTCCGGACCGCTCGATCACCCGGTTGATATCATAGCAGAAATTGTCATCCCGAAGCTCCAGCGCCGAGATATTGACTGAGATCCGAACCATCTGGTAGCCTTCATCCATCATTTTCCGGATCCGGTTACAGGTTTTATTCAGGATCACAAGGCTCAGCTGATGGATAAAATGATATTCCTCGGCTATGGGAATAAATACATCCGGGAATACCTTTCCCAGCTCCAGGAGCTGAAGCCGCATCAGAGCCTCCGCCGTATCATAGCTGCGCGTGCTGATGTTATAAACCGGCTGACAGTATACCTCCACCCGGGGATCGTTTAGATCCCCCTTCTTACAGATGTCCTGGAGTTCGTGAATGATATATTTCTGTTTCCGATATTCAT
Source organism: uncultured Lachnospiraceae bacterium (assembly GCA_902796375.1). GTDB lineage: Bacteria > Bacillota > Clostridia > Lachnospirales > Lachnospiraceae > Eubacterium_Q. The sequence continues at coordinate 9,726 of CADBOW010000058.1, forward strand.
TCACATCCTTATCCGTAAGATAATGCACTTCATTTTCCTTCATAGTGCTCTCCGCATACCGGATCAGGCTTACGTACTCACGATCGGCACTGATCTCCTCAATGGAATTCAGTATCACGATCTTGAAGGGAAGCCGGTACTTCGGATATTCCTCATCGAAGGCATTCAGCATCTTGTTTACGATATTCTCATAATTCGGATTCTTCACTTTGTCAGCCACAAGCACCAGACGTCCGTTGGTCACCTGGAACATGGCCGCTCCGCGGAAGAAGTCAGCGGTAAAATGCCGGATCACTTCCTTGATCCCGTTCGGATATTGCTTTCCTTCTTCATCCAGATCAATGAAAAGGAGACTCATCAGAACCATTTCATGCTTCCTACGGTGCTGATCCCCTATCATTTCCTCAAATGCGGATGCATCGATAGCTCCCATCTCCAGATCGTAGGGATGTGAATGCATCAGATATAGTACCGCCAGTTCCGGGAAAAGGAATGTGGCAACCGTATAGGAGGTCTGCCCGAAGTATTCCTGCATGAACAGGATAAAGAATGATACGAGGGTACAGCCGAACACTCCACGCATGACCTGCTTATAGATCGTCTTCCGATACCGTACCAGAAGATAAAATATAACGACGCAGAGGACCGGATATGCGATATAGAACAGATTCGCCCCATTCACGATGGTCCCGTCATCCTTCAGGTGGAATCCCCAATCGAAGGGAATGGACAGATACTCCAGAATGACCATGACCAGCATAAAGCCACCGGAAGGAATGATCATTTGAACCAGAATATTGTGTCCCAGATGCATCTGTTCTTTAATATAGATTATGTACAGGAACAGATCCAGATACAGAAGGCTGTGATAGGATGCATACAGCGTCTGGATCAGATTGTGAGAAACAACCGCCTCCTTCGCAAGAAGCACATGAAACATAACACTTGCAAATGCGGCAAGCATCAGAACCGCCAGCTGTATACGGAATACCAGATAGGTTTTGCTGTTTGCGATATAGGCGATGGACATCAGAATAAGAAACACAAAACAGATCGACATTACAAGAATATCGCCGACCGGTGTGTAATTTCCGTAATAATATGTTTCCGTTATAGCCGGAGCCATATCGTCCACCCCCAAAATAAGAAAAGAATAACTCATTTAGTATATCACATCATGGTTCCCATTCCTATCTTTTTTTTTAAATCACTGTCAAATAATCCCTGGCAGGATTCTCATCACATAAATTGTCCTTCAGCGTTCATGTATGACCACAAATGCCTTTCCCGACCCGTATCGCATAAAAATACCCCGGACATAAATGCCCGGGGCGAGAGTTGCAAAAAAACTTATTTCTTCTTTGCTTTCTTAGCCGGCTTGCTGTTAACCTTCTCCTTCAGAGCTGCACCAGCCTTGAACTTCGGCTGCTTAGCTGCCTTGATCTTGATGGTCTCACCGGTCTGCGGATTGCGGCCTGTACGAGCTGCTCTCTTACCAACTTCGAATGTACCGAAGCCGATCAGCTGAACCTTGCCGTCCTTCTGAAGCTCGTCAGATACTACTTCTACAAATGCCTTAACAGCTGCTTCTGCATCCTTCTTGGAGATGCCTGCTTCTGCAGCGATTGCTGCAACAAGTTCTGTCTTGTTCATGTTCTTTGCTTCCTTTCATAATTAGGATTTTGTTTTTTTACATGGCTTATTATACACGGCTTTGTTTTAGATTTCAATAGATTTCCGCAAGATATTGTGGTTTTTTTAACAAAATAGTACTAATAATCGCCTATTTTACGGGATTTTTCAGATTTAGGTTACATAAAGCCCTTGTTTTACGGGCTTTTTCAGCCCTCACTTCTGATCTTTTCCCAAAAATCAAGGGCTTTCCGGTTCCCTTTTACGTCATGGACACGGACAAAGCTGTATCCTGCCTCTGCTGCAAATATGGAGGTTACGATCGTTCCCTCTTCCCTTTCCATGGGTGGAACCCCCAGAATATTTCCGATGACGGATTTTCTGGAAGCCCCCAGTAGCATATCACAGTTCCCCACCTTAAGCTGTGCCAGCTCTGCGAGACACCTCTGATTTTCCTCCTGGGTCTTGGCAAATCCAACCCCCGGATCCAGCAGGATCCGGTCCCGGGGGATTCCCGCATCCTCTGCGATCCGTATGGAGCGCTCCAGTCCTTCTCTCACCCGTAGAAGCACATCCTTCCTGCCCTCGGGGGAAACTCCGGACCTGATCCACTGGTCCTCGGTTCTCAGATCTACGTTCCGTTCCATCAGATCATTATGCATCAGAACCACAGGCTTCCCGTGCCTTGCAACCACCTCTGCCATGGTTTCCGATCCCTCAGCTTCCTCATGCAGTTCTTCATAACGAAATCCCCAGATATCATTCGCCAGATCCGCACCGGCGGAGAAAGCCGCATCCATCACCTCCGCCTTATAGGTATCCACGGAAACGGGAACTTCATATTCCGCCCGGATGGCTTCGATGGCCGGCAGCAGACGTTCCTTCTCTTCCTCCTTCGATACAAGGATCGCTCCGGGCCTGGTGCTCTCCGCTCCCAGATCCACCACATCCACGCCGCACTGAATCATTTCCTTTACACAGTATAAAATATCATCTCTGGATCCGAACCTGCCTCCGTCCGAGAAGGAATCCGGTGTCAGGTTCAGGATGCCCATGATATACACATGGTTGTTTCTTTTCGAAAAATCACGTCCTCTGATCCACATTTTTTCATCCCTTTACTTATGTCGGTAACCCCTGTTTCATACGCGCATTTCACAGGCCGTTAATCCCAGTTTCATTCGCACATTGCGCATGTCGAAAA
>CADBOW010000059.1 GCA_902796375.1 uncultured Lachnospiraceae bacterium
AACAAGGAGGCAATCCTTGCATCTGCAAGAACCCGTTCCGATGCCATCATTTCCGAATCCGTAAATGAAGCGAACCGCCTTGTGGATACCAATCATATAACAGAGCTTGCCAATATCCGGGCAAATGAGATCCTGGATGCTGCAAGACAGGAAGCAGACCGGATTCTGGCAGATGCGAATGCAGAAGCAAATGAGGTTCGTCTGGGAGCAATGTCCTATACCAAGCAGAAGCTGTCTGATATGAGAGACTTCTTTGCAGCTACTCTGGAAGCAGACCGTGAGAACTATAAGAATCTGGTTGACAGCCTGGAGAACAGCGTATTCACACTGGAGACAAATATGAGCGAAGTGGATGCCAGCATCGGGCTCCTGACAGGTGTAGCGCCGGTACAGCCGATCCCGGAGGCTCAGCCCACATATGCGGCACAGAAGTTTGCAGCTGCAGCAGCTGATTCGGATTTTGATGATGACTTTGATGCAGGGGATGAGGACGAAGAGGAAGAGGACGACTTCGACGACGATTTCGAAGATGATGAGGATGATGATTTCCTTGATGAGTGATCATCCCGGATATTATGAGAAAAACCGCCACAATCACGTGGCGGCTTTTTTTGCGCGATACAGCCAGCAGGCATGCGTGCTTGCATAATTTATAAAACAGAGGGAGTTCTTCTCAGCTCCTCCGGCAGGGAAAGACCATGGGCGGAGAATACAAGCTGGCTGTAGAAGCGATAAGCGGTCTGATCGATATTCCAAAGCCTCGCCGATACCGGGTCGGCCGGCTGATAGGAAGCCTTTCGTGTGATGACGGTGAGATCCGAAACTGAACGGAGCAGATGTGTGCTTTCACTTCGTGCACTGAGCAGATTCAGATACAGGGGGATCTGCCTCAGACGGTGGAGGGGAACACGGTCTTCTTCAAGGATCCCGAGGATCAGATGCAGAAGTCCCCGGGTGATCCGTCCTCTGGTCTCGTTTTTCCGTTTCATATTTTCAACCAGGGTTTCATAGTCGGTAGGAAGGGGCTGCTTCCGGAGGCGGTGGTACATTTCCGGTGTCATCCCCATGGGAAGCCGGTCTGTTCCGGACTCTGCCGGAAGCTCCAGCATTTTCGAGGCCAGATACGGCATCATGCCTTCCGGAGACAGGAGCAGGTGCTCCGAAACCGGCTGATATACCGCGGCGGATCCTTCGGGAAGGGAGTCCCGGAGGTAGGAGGCCCTGTTCTGCCGTGCTGTCTCCGCCGGACCGTCAGTCAGGGAGATCAGATGATTCCGGATCCCGGTGGCCGATGCCCGGACTCCGGTATGATAATCGGAGCTTCTGTGGATGAGGCAGGGCTGAATGGGACTTCCCAGACGTTTGATGGCGGTCATATACTCCAGCGCCAGAATGTTGTTCGGCTCCCGGACCAGAGGACGGACGGCTTCGCCCAGGACTGCGGCAAGAGCGTTTTCTCTGGCTGCAGGGAAGCTGAGTCCTTCCTTCTGACCGAGCCGCAGGATTTCCCGGTATGGATCCGGCTCATGGATGATACAGTCTCTGATCTCTGCAAATGCTTCCGGATCTGCATTTTCGACGCCGAAGGCCAGATGATCCACCAGGGAAAGCCTGGAGAGAAGCAGCACGGCACCCTCGGCGAAATCTCTGGCACTTCCCGTGGCGAAAAGCACCGGAAGTTCAAAGACCAGGTCGATCCCCGAACGGACGGCGGCTTCGGCGCGGCTGTATTTATCCAGGATCATGGGGAGCCCCTGCTGGGAGAAACAGCCGGACATGACGGAAACGGCATATGCGGCTCCGGTCTTCTTCTTCGCCTCCGAGAGGAGATGGGCATGTCCTTTGTGATATGGATTGTATTCACTTATGATCCCGAGAACTGACAATAGAGGGCTCCTTTCCCCAAAACGGATTTCTGTTAAAAGATTATAATAGAGTAGTTTTTAAAAATCAAATGTGATATAATGACATTCGCAAATCATCTCGGTTCCGGAGATCACAACCATTCTGTTTTCTGTTTTTTCTTTTTTCGGTTGACATTTCCACAAGAATATTATACTATATCAAAAGAAACGAACATACGTTTGATAACGGGAGGTTATTATGGCAGACGAGAATAAGATCAAAGCGCTGGATGCTGCACTGGTTCAAATCGAAAAGCAGTTCGGTAAAGGCTCGGTGATGAAACTGGGCGATCAGAATGCACATATGAATATTGAGGTTGTGCCCACAGGCTCCCTCAGCCTGGATATTGCCCTTGGGATCGGCGGGATGCCGAGAGGCCGTGTGATCGAGATCTACGGACCGGAGTCCAGCGGTAAGACCACAGTGGCTCTGCATGTGGTGGCCGAAGTACAGCGGATGGGCGGTATTGCCGGGTTTATTGACGCGGAGCATGCGCTGGATCCGGTATATGCCAGAAATATCGGTGTAGATATCGATAACCTGTACATTTCCCAGCCGGATAATGGGGAGCAGGCACTGGAGATCACAGAGACCATGGTTCGTTCCGGAGCTATGGATGTGGTGGTCATCGATTCGGTTGCAGCACTTGTTCCCAAGGCTGAGATCGACGGCGAGATGGGAGATTCCCATGTGGGACTTCACGCACGCCTTATGTCACAGGCGCTTCGTAAACTGACTGCAGTGATCAACAAGACCAACTGCGTCGTGATCTTTATCAATCAGCTGCGCGAGAAGGTAGGAGTCATGTTTGGGAATCCCGAAACCACCACCGGCGGACGCGCCCTGAAATTCTATGCATCTGTCCGTCTGGATGTGCGGAGAGTGGAAGCCCTGAAGCAGAACGGAGAAGTGATCGGAAACCATGTACGTGTAAAGGTGGTAAAGAACAAGGTTGCTCCGCCGTTCCGTGAAGCGGAGTTTGATATCATGTTCGGAAAAGGTATTTCACGTGCCGGAGATATTCTGGACCTTGCAGCCAGGTATGATGTGGTCGTAAAGTCAGGTGCATGGTATTCCTATCTGGGGGAGAAGATCGGCCAGGGGCGTGAGAATGCAAAGCAGTATCTGGCGGAGAATCCGGAAGTGATGAAGGAGATCGAGGAGAAGGTACGTGTTATCGTGGGAGTATCCCAGGATCCGGAGGGCGATCAGGCTTCGGGGGATCAGGAATGATCTCGGCATGGGACAAGTCCATAGAACTGCTGGCACGAACGGAGATATCCTCTTCGGATCTGGACCGGAAGCTGAGAAGCCGGGGCTACGACCGGAAGGAGATCGATGAGACGATAGCCAGGTTATATGCTGCAGGATATCTGAGTGACGAGAGGTATGCCAGAGCATACATCCGTAAGTATTCTGCCAGCCGGAGCTCAGGAAGGATCCTTCGGGAATTGCAGCAGAAGGGTATTCGGCCGGAAGCACCGGAACAGCTGCTGGAAGAGATATATCAGGAGGAAGACCGCACGGAAGCATCTGTGCTTCGGTCCCTGATCCGCAGCAGACTTCGTGGGATCGCGGATCCCGGAGAGAAGGAGATCAACCGGATCTATTCCTGGCTTCTTCGAAGGGGATTCGCCTATCATACGATCCGTGATGCCATAAGTGATATTATGTCGGAACGGGTCTGATCTTTCGCTGCATTGTCGCACCGATGCAGTCAGCTTTTCATTTTTCTTTTTGTAACAGGTTAATTCTTTCATCCCGAAATATGTTTCTGAATTGAAAAGGAGATAATATGAACGTGGATGAACTTCAAAGACATAAGGATATTAGAAACGATGCTAAGAACAGGCTTCCGGATATGATACGGGAGCGCCTGGGGGACTATCAGCTTGAGTCGGTGTATGCCCATGATGTAATGAAGAATAACAGTCAGGTTTTGCTGGGAGTGACGGTTGTTCCGAAGGAGCAGGATATGGCACCCTGTATTTATGTTGAACCGTATCTGCCTCCGGATCCGGCACGCTTTTCCGATGAAAGGATCTGGGATGGGATTGCCGAGAGAATGGCTCGGGATTTTCGGTATGCACTTGAAGTGATCGAACCGGACCAGGTGGAGCTATTTGATGAGAACGGGCTTGAGGAGAAACTGATCCTGGAACTAATCAGCAGAGACAGAAACCGGGAACTGCTGGAGAACGGGGTATATAAGGAATATTTGGACCTGGCTGCGGTTCTTCGGTGGGAGATGATCTGCGGTGGCAGGATCGGAAGTGTGTCGGTTTCGAAACCGGTGTTCCGTAAATGGGGACGATCCCTTGATGAACTCTATCAGATCGCACTTCGGAATACCATGCGAAAATATCCTCTGCGGATCGAACCATTGCGGGATGTGATCGAAGATCTGTCCCAGGGCCTGCTTCCTTCTACAGATAGCCCCTTTTTCTATGTGGGAACGGAACGCGGGATTCAGGGGAGCATTGCGATTCTGTATCCCGGAGCATTGAGAGAGATCTATCGGAGGATCGGAGAGGAGTATTATATCATTCCTTCCAGTATCAATGAGCTGCTGGCACTTCCCGCTCAGGATGTTGCAGGGCTTGAATATCTGAAGGATCTGATCAGTGAGATCAATTCCAATATGCTGGAACGGACGGAGGTGCTGACGGATGCACTGTATGTTTACCGGCCGGATCTGGATGAGCTGGAAATAGTATGAACCTGAATTGGATGAAGATTTGTGTTCTATCGATTATTTTTTATACAATTCCATTGACGCATCTTTCCCTCTGTGATATAGTAAAGAGGTGATTTGTTCAAAAATCGCACGAATACATTTTTTTGGAGGTTTTTTGAGATGGCAAAGGGGACTGTAAAATGGTTTAATAACCAGAAGGGTTTTGGATTTATTACAGGTGAGGACGGAAAGGATGTTTTTGTTCATTTCTCCGGTCTGAACATGGAAGGATTTAAAACTCTCGAAGAAGGACAGAATGTAGAATACGATGTTACCGAAGGTGAAAAAGGACCTCAGGCAACAAATGTAACTGTAATTCAGTAATTACATTCCGGCGAGACGAGCTTTACATCGTACCCGGTTTGAATCCGATAAATAGATTCTGAGCCAGATACCAGTGAAAGTGAAGTTTGCGAGGAGCTGATGACGATTGTCTTCAGCTCCTTTTTGTAAAACTGCATATATTGAAATATTATTTTCAGTAATAATTGACAAAAACCGCTTTTATGAATACAATAATTATGGGGACGAATGTGTAAGCAAAGACTATGTGATTGTTAAATAAAGGGGGATTTGAATGACAGAGAGTTTTATTTCGACCAAGGATCGAATTATCTCTACGGCAATCGATATCATAAGTGAATCAGGACTCTCGAATCTTACGACAAAGACCATCTCTGTCAAGGCGAATCTGTCTGAACCGTTATTATATCGTTTTTACGGGGATATAGATGAATTGCTGGTTGATGTGGTTAATTACTACTTCCGGTTTGACAAAGGGATTCGTAAGACGATTCAGGCAAAGGAAGGTACCAACCTGGAAAAGATCAGAGCCTACGTTGAGAATTATGCAATCTATTATGAGAACTATTATACATTGTCAACGTTGATGCTTCAGTATGAAGAGCTGCTTCATAACCCGGCCACCCGGGAACTGGTGGTTGCAGGTGCCACAGGTCGCAGAGAATATGTGACGGGGCTTTTCGCGGCGGCTCTGGATGCGGGTGAGATCAAGAACGGTCTTCATCCGGCCAATCTGGCGGATGTGGTTCATGGCTATATCCGGGCCGCCTGCCTGAAGCGCAGGTTCGGAGCGCAGAGAGGATCCCTGGGTAAAGAGATTGTTATATTTATAGATCATATGATTCGATTGATTTCGACAGAGAAAAGCGGAGGTGCATTATGAGGGTTTTAGTAGCCGAGGACGATCAGGCGAGCGGAAAGTTTTTATCAAAGCTGTTATCCCGGTACGGCGAGGTTGTGCTCACAACAGACGGGATTCAGGCGGTGGATACATTTGTCGCTGCAGCTTCAGAGAAGAACTTCTTCGATCTGGTGTGTCTGGATATTATGATGCCGAAGATCGACGGATATAAAGCACTGGCATCGATCCGTGATGCAGAACGGAAGTTGGGAATACCGCGTATCTCAAGATGCAAGGTGGTTATGATCAGTGCTCTGGATGAGGATTTTGATGCGGCCTATGCAAGCGAAGACTATGATGACTATATCTGTAAGCCAATCGATGTAATGAAGTTTGATACGATCATTCGGAAACTGGGTGTTGTAGAAGGATAATCATATATGGATCTGTTTGATTATATGCGGGAACAGAGCAGTGCGAAGGATGCGCCGCTGGCCAGAAGACTTCGTCCAAAGAAGCTGGAGGATGTAGTAGGACAGGAGCATATACTCGGTCCGGGAAAGCTCCTGACTCGTGCCATAGAAGCGGATCGGCTGTCTTCGGTCATCCTGTACGGCCCTCCGGGGACAGGAAAGACCACACTGGCTTATGTGATCGCAAATACGACAAAAGCGGAATTTAAAGAAATAAATGCAACGACCTCCGGGAAGAAGGATATGGAGGAGGTTGTGCAGGGAGCCCGGAATACACTGGGTATGTATGGCAGGAAAACCATTCTCTTTGTGGACGAGATTCATCGGTTCAACAAAGCGCAGCAGGATTTCCTGCTTCCTTATGTTGAAGACGGAACGGTGATCCTGATCGGAGCGACAACGGAGAATCCGTATTTTGAGGTGAACAGTGCGCTGATCTCCCGGTCTACCGTATTTCGTCTGAATCCGCTGAACCAGGAGAATATCGAGGCTCTGGTACGGCGTGCGGTATATGACAGGGAACAGGGAATGGGCGCATATAATGCGGAGATTTCCGAAGAAGCGGTACATTTTCTTGCAGATATGGCTGAAGGAGATGCAAGAAACGCGTTGAATGCGGTGGAACTGGGGATTCTGACTACGGAACCGGATCCGGAGGACGGAAAGATCCATTTCACCCTCGCCGTGGCAGAGGAATGCATCCAGCGGAGACATATAAAATATGACAAGGACGGGGATAATCATTATGATATTATTTCCGCCTTTATCAAATCCATGCGGGGATCGGATCCGGATGCGGCCGTATATTATCTGGCGAAGATGCTCTATGGAGGCGAAAGCGTGACCTTTATCGCACGCAGGATCATGATCTGTGCAAGTGAGGATGTGGGAAATGCGGATCCCCAGGCACTGCAGGTTGCTGTGGCTGCGGCTCAGGCGGTAGAGCGTGTGGGTATGCCGGAATCCCAGCTGATCCTGGCACATGCTGCGATCTACGTTGCATCCGCACCGAAAAGCAATGCGGTCACAAATGCCATCTATGCTGCCATGGATGCCGTAAAGAAATACGGCAGAGCAGAGGTGCCGCCGCATTTACGGGATGCGCACTACAGCGGTTCCAGGGATCTGGGGCATGTGGGGTATCAGTATGCCCATGATTTTCCGAAGCACTATGTGAAGCAGCAGTATTTGCCGGATCCTCTGGTTGGGATGAAATTCTATCATCCCACGGAGCAGGGGAAAGAGGCCGGGATCCGGAAGTGGCTGGAGGAATTAACCGGAGAAACGGAGGATGAGTCATGAGTTCCGATGAACAGGAGAAAGAATATGAAGACCAGGCGGCAGAGGAAGAGGTTCGGAAGATCGTAGAAAAACAGACCCGGATCAAGAGGATTCTTGCCTTTATTGCGCTGTTTATTCTGGCAGCCCTTGTGATCTGGCTGATCATCTGCATCATTACCGGAAGTAAATATACATTGGCGGTTTTGTTCTGCTTGATCCTGTATCCGGTCCTGCTGTATGTATTCCTTTGGCTGAAGAAGGTTTTTGCTTGAAAGGTGACAGCGGATTTGTTATAATATCCGTCGATGTTGCCGGACAGGCGATGTAAGGAATATGAAAGCACATTTGCGTAAAAGGAGATTTGAAGTATGGGACTTCTGAAAGATTGGCGTGATCATGCATATGGCCTGGATGAGAGAACACCTGAGGCTCAGGAATTCTGGAAGGCATATTTTCTTGTGGAGAAGGGCATCTATGAGCAGATCCTGGAGCATCCGGAGCAGAAGATCGAAGGAACGGTGAAGAGCCTTGCAGAGACCTATGGTACGGATATAGAGACGATGACAGGTTTCCTGGACGGGATCAATGACAGTCTGGTGAAGGAAAATGACCTGGATAATATGGAGGAGGATACTCCCATCGAGATTCAGATCGATACGGAGAAGCTCTATATGAATATGGTACAGTGCAATGCGGAATGGCTGTACAAGCTTCCCCAGTGGGATGCGATCTATACCAAGGAGGAGCAGGAGGAGCTGTATAAGAAGGAGAAGTCTTCTCATACAGTGATCAAGCCGCCGAAGATCGGAAGAAATGATCCCTGTCCCTGCGGATCCGGGAAGAAATATAAGAAATGCTGCGGTGCGAATGTCTGATTCGTACACAGCCAAAGAAGAATGACTGCATAGAATATGAGGGAGTTGCCGGAAACCGAAACGGGCGGCTCCCTTTTATATACGCGAAGAGTGAGAATACACGGTCAGGCCCGGGAGAGTGCATTCCGGCAGGATCGAACCGGACGGACAGGAGACAGGGGATTGACCTTCAACGAAGAACAGCAAAAAGCAATAGAATGGTATGAGGGACCGCTTCTGGTTCTGGGGACTCCGGGGTCGGGAAAGACCACGGTGATCCTTCACAGGGTGAAACGTCTGGTGAAGGAGCATGGCGTGATCCCGCGTCAGATCCTGGTGATCACCTTTACGCGAGCCGCAGCCCAATCCATGCAGCAACGGTATGAGGCGATGGAAGGCGTGTCGGGAGGCGTGCGGTTCTCCACCTTTCATGCATTTTTCTATTGGATCATTCGTACGGCATACAAGCTGCCTCAGAATGCGGTGCTCCGGGAGGAGGAGCGATATGCATGGGTCCGCGGGATTCTGACGGAGCTGTCACCGGAATACGGCGGAAATGAGGAGACACTCGGCAGCGTGCTGCGGCAGATGGATCTCATTTCAAATGATATGGTCCGGATTGAGGATTATTACAGTACGGATCTTCCGGCGGAGGTGTTTCGGACCCTGTGGAAGCGCTTTCGGGAGAAGAAGAAAAGGGAGCACAGGATCGATTTCAATGATATGATGGAAATGTGCTACGAGCTTCTTTCGCAGCGGCAGGATATCCTGAACAGGATCCGGGAGATGTATCCCTTTATCCTGGTGGATGAGTACCAGGATACCAACCGGATCCAGTATGAGATCCTGAAAATGCTGGTACATCCGAAGAACAATCTTTTTGCGGTGGGAGATGATGATCAGTCCATATATGGTTTCCGGGGAGCCAGACCGGATATCATGCTTTCCTTCGGAAGGGAATTTCCGGAAGGAAGAAGGATCACGCTCAGTGTCAATTACCGCTGCCCGGCGCGGATCACGGATACAGGCGCAAAGCTGATCCGAAATAACCGACATCGGTATGAGAAGTCGCTTCGGTCCGCAAAGCAGGGCGAAGGGGGCAGCTGTGTGAGGCTCAGGATTCCGAAGAATGACCGGGATGAACATGAACAGATCCTGAGGTCCATCCGTTCTGCGGTTCAGAGGGGGATCCCCTATGAGGAGATCGCGGTTTTATTTCGGACCAACCGGGATCCCAGAGGGCTGGCGTTTCTTCTCAGGGATGCATCTGTTCCATATGAAATGCGGGATGCCATACCGAACATTTTTACACATGTCTCCATATCCCCCATCATGGACTATCTTTATTTTGCGGTGGGACATTGCGAACGAAGCCGTTTTCTCCGGTTTATGAACAAGCCCGTACGGTACATACGGAGGAATCTTCTTACGGAGGAATCGGTGGATCTGCTTCGGCTTACGGCGAAGGTGCGGGGGCAGGGCTACATGGAACAGAATGTTCAGAAGCTCCGTGAGCAGCTTCGCAGGCTCCGGGGACTTCCGCCCATGGCTGCGATCCATTTTATCCGGAAAGGGATCCGGTATGAGAAATGGATGCTGGAAGAGGCGGAGGCACGTTCGCTGGATGCAGATGAGATCCTGGATCTGATGGAGGAGCTGCAGTCCATGGCAGAGCCCTATGACACCATCGAGGATTTCCTTCTGTTTGCCGAAGCATATGAAGAGCTTCTGAAGGAGGAAAACCGAAAAAGGGAATTTCGGGGGACAGAGAAGAGAGGGGTTCAGCTGATGACGTTGCACAGCGCCAAGGGACTGGAGTTTCGACAGGTCCATATCATGGACTGTGTGGAGGGCGTGATCCCGTATAAGAAGGCGAAGACAGAGAGTGCCCTGGAGGAAGAACGCAGGATGTTTTATGTGGGGATCACCCGGGCAAGCGAAGAACTGACATTATATGCACCGAAGATGATCGGAAGGCGGGCAGTGAATCCGTCTCCGTTTCTGAAGGAACTGGAATAGATCCGGACATGAAATGAAGGAGAATTGATACATGGAAGAAGAGGTTATGACATTAGAGGAGATCAGAAAGAGGATCGATGTGATCGATACGGATATGAAACGGCTGTTTCTCAGCCGGATGGAGCTGTCGGATGCAGTGGCTTCCTTGAAGGCGAAAACCGGAGAGGCGATCTATCGACCGGATCGGGAGAAGGCTATGCTGGAACGGCTGGCAGTGGATGTGGAACCCAGGTTCCAGGAAGCGTATATTACCTTTCTGAAGGGGATCCTGTCTATCAGTAAGGAATATCAGCAGGAGAAGATCAGAAAATTAAACTGATGTCCTTGCCACATTTCCCATGTTTTGTTATAATCGTTACAATTGAGCATTTATAGGTAGGAGAAGGGTATGCATAATATTAAATCCAACGAATCTATGGAAAACTATCTGGAAGTGATCCTGATGCTTTCGGAGAAGATGCCCGTGGTCCGTGCCGTTGATGTGGCAAATGAATTGGATTATAAAAAATCAAGTGTCAGTATTGCCATGAAGAACCTGCGGGAGAAGGAACTGATCACTGTTACGGATGCAGGCTATATCTATCTGACAGATGCAGGACACGAGATTGCGGAAACGATCTATGAAAGGCACAGGGTGATCTCCAGATTCCTGATGGAGCTTGGGGTCAGTGAAGAAAATGCAACGGAGGATGCCTGCCGGATGGAGCATGTGATCAGTCATGAAAGCTTTGAAGCACTGAAAAAACACTGTGAGATGCATTTTGGAGATATGCAATAAACCAGGATACAGAACCCCCTTTTGCAGGAGGCTCTGTATTTTTGTGTGTATGATGGGGAAAGGAATCTGCAAAGCCGGAGGCTGAGAGGTCACAGAGCCCTCTGCCGATGGATGTATGAAATATGCATTACGGAGTGAGAGATGAGAGACGAAGAGAAAAATACGCCGAAGGATGAAAATTTGACAGAGCCTCCGCTGGAGGATCCGGATCTGACGCAGGAGGAAGAGGCTTCCGGGGAGTTTGAGGATTCCTGGAGATATGAGGATCCGGACGGAGAAGAGGATGCGGAAGCGTCTGAGGATTCCTGGAGATATGAGGATCCGGACGGAGAAGAGGGACAGGAAGGATCCGGAGAATATGATGGAACCTTCGAAGAAGAGGGGCAGGAAGGATCCGGAGAATATGAGGGCTCCGATGAAGAAGGGGAGCCGGGAGAGTTCGGAGAATACGAGGACTCCGACGACGCTGCCGGGGAAGACGGAGAAGTGAAGAAGAAATCACGCTGGAAATCACTTCCGAAGTTTGCCAGGGTACTGATCATTGTCGGAGGCGTCATTCTTCTTCTGGTACTTGTGGCATGGATCGGTATAAAAATGTATCTGTCCAGGATCAACCGGATCGAGGAGAAGGAGCGACTTCCCCGTTCTCAGGAAACCTTTGAAACCTCAAGCGGAACGGATCAGGATACCATTTCAGCGGAAGATATTGACTGGGATCTGTTGTACGATACCGTAAAGCAGGATAAGGATATCAAGAACATCATGCTGATCGGTCAGGACAAACGGCCGGGAGAAACGAATCCGGCCCGGTCTGATACCATGATTCTTTGCAGTATCAACAAGAAGACCAATCAGATCACGCTGATCTCCTTTATGCGTGATATGTATGTCCCCATTCCGGGTTACAGCGATAACAGGATCAATGCATCCTATAATTTCGGAGGGGCCGCGCTGCTGAAGGAGACCATCGAACAGGATTTCCTGGTGGGCATCGACAATGCCATCGAGGTTGATTTCGAAGGATTTATCCAGGCGATGACCTCCGTGGGTGATCTGGAGATCGAGCTTTCGCAGGATGAGGCGGATTATCTGAATGAGATCGGCCCGGTCATGAACCGTGAGGCAGGACTGGAGGACGGCGTATGGAATCTGAAGGCAGGTAAGAACTCCCTGCGGCCGGATCAGGCGCTGGCATACTCCAGAACCAGACATGTGGGACGTTCCGACTGGGAACGGACGGATCGGCAGAGAAGGGTGATCACGGCAGCCTTTGAGAAAATGCTCAAACTGGATCTCTCTGAAATGCTGGATGTGGTGAATGCGGTGATCCCGTATTTTGCAACCGATATGACCGACAGTGAAATCCTCGGTTATGTGTATTATATCGCAAAAGAAGGAATTCATGTGAAAGAGAGCCTGCGGATACCTGCAGATGGAGCATATACCAATGAGCGGATCAATAATATGGCGGTGCTTGTGCCGAATCTGCAGAAGAATCGTGACCTGCTGAAAGAAAAACTGTATCCGAACTAAAATGGGATTCTATCGTGAGATTAGCTGTTAAATATTTAAAACATTATAAACTACAGACAGTGATGGCACCACTTTTCAAGATGCTGGAAGCAATCTTTGAATTACTGGTGCCTCTTGTCGTTGCAAAAATGATCGATGACGGGATCGGGCTTAAGGATAAGGGGACGATCTTTACCATGGGCGGCCTGCTTCTGGCGCTGGCGATCGTAGGAGTCTGCTGTTCGGTTACGGCACAGTATTTCTCGGCGGTTGCTGCCAGCGGTGTGGGCCGGGAGCTTCGTATGGATCTGTTTCATCATATCAACCGATTGTCATATGGGGAGCTGGA
Organism: uncultured Lachnospiraceae bacterium; assembly: GCA_902796375.1. Classification (GTDB taxonomy): domain Bacteria; phylum Bacillota; class Clostridia; order Lachnospirales; family Lachnospiraceae; genus Eubacterium_Q. The sequence continues at coordinate 13,053 of CADBOW010000059.1, forward strand.
TCAGCTGGGAACCTCAACGCTGGTTACCCGGATGACCAGTGATACGAATCAGGTTCAGACGGGCGTC
>CADBOW010000060.1 GCA_902796375.1 uncultured Lachnospiraceae bacterium
AGAGAAAAGATGTTGTTGGAGGGAGAACATGCAACTTTCCGAGCTGCTGAAATATAATGATATCGTGATCCAGTGTCACGACAATCCGGACGCGGATGCGCTGGCTTCGGGCTACGCCCTGTGGTGGTATTTTAAGAAAATGGGGAAACTGGCGCGGTTTATCTACCGCGGCAGAAATGCCATCAGCAAGCCGAACCTGAAGATCATGCTGGAGCGGCTTTCCGTTCCCGTGACCTACGAGCCGGATTTCTTCTATGTTCCGGAACTTCTGGTTACCGTGGACTGCCAGTATGGCCAGCGAAATGTAAGTCGTACCGAGGCGGATACTGTGGCGGTGATCGATCATCATCAGGTGACATCGGAGCTCCCGCCCCTTTCAGAAGTTCGGAGCGGCATGGGCAGCTGCGCCACCATTCTCTGGGACATGATCCGGAAGGAAGGGCTTTCCGTGGATGAGAATAAGGATCTTTCCACGGCACTTTACTACGGTCTGTTCACCGATACCAATAAAATGTCCGAAGTGTCCCATCCCCTGGACCGGGATATGATGGACTCCCTTCGTTATAACAAGAGTCAGATCACGGAAATGAGCAACTCCAACATTTCCCTGGAGGAACTGGGAATCACGGGAGATACCATTTCCGGCTTTGAATACTATCCGGAGCACCGGTACGCGATCCTTCGGTCGGAGCCCTGCGATCCGAACATCCTGGGTGTTATTAGCGACATCGTGATGGAGACGGAAGGAGTGGATGTGTCCCTGGCTTACTATGTCACGCCGGAGGAAGTGAAATTCTCGGTGCGGAGCTGTATGAAGGAAACTCATGCGGACGAACTGGCTGCTTTTCTGGCGGACGGGCTCGGCGGTGGCGGCGGGCATATCAATAAGGCCGGCGGAGCCCTTCGTCCGGAGAAAATGCAGGATTTCGCCCTCGAAGGTGAATCCCTGCGAGACCTTACAGACCGGCTGATGCTGGAGCGGATGGATGAGTATTTCGATATGTATGAGGTGATCTATGCGAGAACCGCGGAGCTTTCTCCCGAGGGACTGAAGCTGTATGAGAAGCGTCCCCAGGAACTGGGCTGCGTCCGGCTTTCGGATGTGGTGCCCTGCGGCAGGGCTGTGGCTGTCCGTACACTGGAGGGAGATGTGGAAGTTGTCTCGGAAGAAGGTATCTACCTTATGATCGGTATGGAGGGTGAGGTATATCCCATCAAGAAAGAGAAGCTGGAGAAGAGCTACAACAAGACCGGAAAGCCGTACAGCAGGACATTTGACTATGATCCCTGTCTGCTGGATCCGGTGAGCGGAGAGAGGAAGCTTCTGATGGATCATGCCGAGGGCGTGATCAGTTCCGGCGGTGCAAGGATCCTGGCGAAGCCCCTCACCAAGTATGTGAAGCTCTTTACCGCATGGGATGATGAGAGATACTATTCCGGAAATCCGGGAGATATCATCGCCCGGCGGGAGGAGGATCCCCACGATATCTATATCATCCGGGGAAGACTGTTTGATCAGCTGTATAAGGAGTGCGAGGAGTAGCAAAGTCCTCGGAATGACGGGCGATTTGCCGGTTTCAATACCATAGAACAAAATATAAGGACGATTCCAGTTGTGGTACCTCACAATGAGAATCGTCCTTTATAATTGGATGACATATTGTCGCATTTTTGTATTAGCGAGCAGCCTTGGCTTTCGAAGCGTTGGAGGCTTTTTCTCCTTTTTTGGCTGCAGACGAGGTTTCTGCAGCAGCTTCTTCAGTATTTTCCGTTGAAGCAGCGGTTTCGGGAGAGTCGGTTTCTTCGGTATTTGCGGCTTCATCCGCAAAGCTTTCGGCATCCTCGAACTCCTCATCCTTCTTCGGTTCATCGGATTCCGGAAGGAGACAGTCGGTGGGAAGGACCAGACGGATCCGGGTTCCCAGTTCGGTACGGGAGAGGATCTCGAAATGTCCTTTGTGCCGGTCTACGATCCATTTCGCTATGGCAAGGCCGAGACCGGTACCTTTGATCTCCCGGGCTTCATCGGAACGGTAGAAGCGTTCAAACATATGCTCCACATCGGATTCTGCCATACCGATACCGCTGTCCTGTACCTGAAGGAATGGACATCCGTCCTTGGTAAGGCCGACGGAAAGGGAAATCTCGTCTCCGGGCTTGGTGTACTTCGCTGCATTGTCCAGAAGGATACGGACAGCCTGCTTCAGGAGCATGGGATCGCCGATCACGGAAATGCCGGTTGTACCATTGGGATTATTCTTTGCCGTTCTGAACCTGTAGGGATGGGACTCATCGATCATCAGAGATTCTTCATAGATCTCCTGCATCATGGAATTCAGGTTGATGGGTTCCTGCTTCAGCTTCGTTCGGCCGGAATCACCGCGGGCCAGGAAAAGAAGCTGTTCCACCAGCTGGTTCATATGATCCGCCTCATGGGTGATGGCGGTAATGGATTCA
>CADBOW010000061.1 GCA_902796375.1 uncultured Lachnospiraceae bacterium
CCTCGCATCAGGGCCGTGTACTGCTTATGGATCCGGATCATCTCCCGATGGAAATTGATCAGATCATGATCCTCAAAGCCCCAGGGATAGGTACGTCTGGAATCCGGGTCGGTCCATCCTGTCACGCCGGCTTCATCTCCGTAATAAATGGTCGGTGCCCCCGGCCAGGTCATCTGGAATACAACCGCCTGCCGGAAGATTCCCTTGTTCACATCCTCGTTCGCCGCTTCCGGTCCCAGCGTATGGATCCGGCCGACTCGCCGGTTGGTACGGGTCAGGAAACGGGAATGATCGTGGTTGGACAGCTCATTCATGGCCACCTGCAGCGAGCCTGCCATAAAGGTGGACATATAGTGCCGCATGGAGCCCACGAACATATCCTGATTTCCCAGGAAATCTCCGCGGAACTCATCGCTGTGCTTCTCAACCCCCGTCAGGAACCAGGTGATGGGCTCCATAAATGCGCTGTAGTTCATAACGGTATCCCACTGGTCTCCCAGCAGCCATGCCTTCGGGTCTCCGTAGTGCTCCGCCAGAATGATTGCCTCCGGATTTGCCTCCTTCACCGCCTTCCGGAAATCCCTCCAGAAGCGATGGTTGAATTCCTCGGAATATCCGAGATCCGCTGCCACGTCCAGACGCCAGCCATCGGCGTTGTACGGCGGTGAGACCCATTTTCGTCCGATATTTAAAATGTACTGATAGAGTTCGTCCGACTCCTCATAATTCAGCTTCGGCAGGGTATCATGTCCCCACCATCCATTATAGCTTCCGTTATCCGGCCATGCATTCTCATCCTGGAAACGGAAGAACCTGCGATACCGGCTGTCACCGGTCAGATAAGCCCCCTTGGGATATTCCGGATTCTTATCGTAGATCTTCTCCTTGTCCATCCATTTGTTGAAGGAGCCGCAATGATTGAATACGCCATCCAGGATCACCTTCATCCCGCGCTTATGCGCCTCCTCAACCAGCTGGATAAATACCTGATTGGAGGCTTCCAGATTCGCCTTATCCGTAACACGGGTGATATATCTTGTTGCATTTGCATTGTCAAGGGAGTCCGGAGGAAGGAGCTGGCCTTCATCCTTTACGATCTTGCCGAAATGCGGATCCACATAGTCATAATCCTGAATATCATACTTATGGTTGGAGGGCGACACGAAGATCGGATTCAGATAAATGGCATCCACACCCAGATTTCTCAGGTAGTCCAGCTTATTGATGACACCCTGCAGGTCGCCTCCGTAAAAATTGCCCACATCCATATTTTCCGGATATCTGTTCCAGTCCTCGATCCGGCGGACCGGCTGGCCGATATAACTGTACTCATTCGTAAGTACATCATTTGAAGGATCTCCGTTGCAGAAACGATCCACATAGATCTGGTAGAATACGGCACCCTTGGCCCAATCGGGGGTATGGAAGCCGGGGCAGACCTCAAAATCATAGGTCCGGTTCAGATCCTTATGCTTGGAAACCCGGTTATAATAAACCACGACACGTCCCGCATGGATCTCATAATAGTAGCGGATCCTCTCCGTGACATTCGGAAGCACCACCTCATAATAATCGAACAGGGACGTACTTTCCGCGATCTTCATCTCGTAACGGTCGTCATTTACAACAACGTATACGCCATCCACATTATCCACCGCTGTCCGAAAACGCAGAGTGATGTCATCCCCTACCTTCGGCTCGGAGGGAATGCAGAAATTCTCCGTCCCGTCGCTGAAAAGCGCACCAAAATTCAGGATCGATGTTGAATTGTAGATGTATTCCAATAATCTCAGAGAATGATCATCCCGCATGTTTCCATCTCCCTTTTGCTCCGATGCCTTCCGGGTCACGAAGCAGTCTATCCTTCCGATTCTTCTTTCTCATCCGTGAAGAGCTTTCTTCCCCATTTGTCAAATGCCACCATGATCAGCCATGCCAGAAAAGCACCTACTGCAGTGATCCCAATGGATATGAAAGTGCTCTGGGTGGACACGCTCACATTGATAAACGCCTTCCACAGCACCACAACGCTGAAGAGCATGCCTACCGTTGAGACCGCAAATACAAAGCATCGGTACCTGTTCATAGGCCTCAGCTGCCTCCACAGCATCACGAAACCGATGGTGGAAAGCAGGTACATCGCGCATACGGCGATCTCATCCCTGGTGAAGTCAAACATATCTCCGCAGACGGTGAGCACTGCAACCAGTGCAGACGCAGACACGGCCGCAGGTGCCGATCCGATCAGCGTTCGCGTCAGCAGCCGCCCCTTCTGTTTCTTCGTATTATTCTCCATCGCCAGAAGGAATCCGGGGATCCCGATATTAAAGGCGGAAACCAGGGATATCATGGCAACCGTAAGAGGATAATGCGTGGTTGTGGCCAGGGAGAATACCGAAAGGATCAGTGAAAATATATTCTTATACAGGAACAGCATACTGGATCTCGTGATATTGTTGATGATCCGCCGTCCCTCCGTCACGATCTGCTCCATATGGGAGAAATCGGAATCCAGCAGAACAACCTGCGCCGCCTGACGTGCGGCATCACTACCGCCGCCCATGGCGATGGAGCAGTCCGCCTCCTTCATGGCCAGGATATCATTTACACCGTCTCCCGTCATGGCAACCCGTTCACCATTTGCCTTGATGGCCTCCACCAGACGTTTCTTCTGTTCCGGCTTAACCCGGCCGAATACCGTATATTTCTTCACAGCCTCCCGGTAATGGGTCTCCGTGATCAGCTTCCCGGCATCCACATAGTTTTCCGCCCCGTCGATCTTCGCCTCGAGGGCTACACGGGATACTGTAAGAGGATTATCACCGGAAATGACCTTGACCTTAACTCCCTGCTCCTTGAAATAGGAGAAGGTTCCCGGAGCCGTTTCACGGATCTCATTTGCCAGACTCACGAAAAGGATCGGCGTCACATGCGCCCGATCCCGCTGATCCCCGGCATCCGATCTCTGAACCAGAGCCAGCACACGCTGTCCCTTGCCGGTATAGGTTTCTATTCCGGCCCGGTTCTCCTCCATCTGGTCTTCTGCCAGAAGGAACTCAGGTGCACCCAGACGATAGATCTTCTCTGACAGACGGATCTCGGAGTATTTTGTCTTGGAACTGAAGGGGGAGATCGCCGTCGCCTTCAGCGGCTCGGTCCCCGTATAATGCTTCTGCAGCGCCACCATGGTGATATTGGCATCCGGCACCGTATGTACATAACGGGAAAGCAGCTCCTCCGCTTCCTTCTTCTGTTCTTCGCTCCGATCAGCCGGAGCAAATACCGATGTAACACTCATCACATCATTTGTGATGGTTCCGGTCTTATCCACACAGAGTACATCAACACGTGCCAGTGTTTCGATACTCTTCATATCATGCAGCAGAACCTTGTTCTTGGCCAGCTTCGCCGAACTGATGGACAGTGCGATGGTAAGCAGCAGATACAGTCCCTCCGGGATCATACCGATCACCGCGCCGACCATTCCAACCACAGCCTCCTGGAAGGTATGATGATTTATCTCCAGTGATTGATACAGCAGACCGCCGCCCACCGGAATGATTATGATACCTGCCACCAGGACAATGATCTCTATATCACGGATCAGCTCCGATTTCTTGTTCTTGACTTCCTTCGCCTTCGCTGTCAGCTTTGCGGCATAGGACTCCGCTCCCACACGGATCAGCCTGGCCACACAGCTCCCGGAAACCACAAAGCTTCCGGACATCAGCTCGCTTCCCTTCTTCTTTTCGATCTCATCGGATTCTCCGGTCAGAAGAGCTTCATTTGCGGAGATCTTCCCGTCCACCACCTCAGCATCCGCCGGGATCTGCTGCCCGGCTGACAGGATGACCAGATCTCCCAGCACCAGCTTGTCCATATCGATGGTCACAGCCCGCCCGTTCCGGATCGCCGTATACTCCGTGGTATCCAGCAGCGAAAGACTGTCCAGTACCTTCTTGGCCTTGAGCTGCTGGACGATACCGATGATCATATTTGCAATGATCACAGGCAAAAACAGCAGGCTTCGGTAAGCGCCCGCAATGATGACCAGGATCGCCAGACCGAAGAAAATAGCATTAAAATAAGTGCAGACATTTGCTATCACAATCCCTGCAACACTCTGTGAGCTCTGATCCGGAAGCGCATTGGAGTTGCCTTCCTTCGTCAGCTTCTCCGCCTCCTCCGTTGTCAGCCCTTTCAGATTCAGTTGTTCGATCTCTTTCTCATCCATCTTTCTGCAAGCTCTGTTTCCTTCATGCCCGGATCCCGGGCATGTCAATGTATATATCTTACTATTCTTTCCTCTGATTTACAAGGACAAATACCCTATCCATCATGGCGTCTCATGCATCTGTCCGCTGTCCGGCTGCGCTTCCATCACCGTATCATTTGCTATCACTTCGATACGATCCGATGCGATGATGATCCGGATCCGGATCTGGGAGTCATACAGAGTTGCGTCCGTTCCGATCCTGTCCGATGCGATATAATTCCCCGTATAGGGGTCCTGCTCGACATTCCAGCGAAGCTCCGCATTTTCCAGGCTGCGATCCGACGGCCGGCCGTCCTTATAGACACATAACACTCTGTACTCAACTGCTGCCCCGGCCAGGCTGGCCAGCTGCACCCGTACTTCACAGAATTCCAGCTGCGCCACATAAACCTGATCCGAAACCGGAGTATTCAGACCATAGCTCACCGGAGCCATCCTGCTTTCATCCGGTTTTACGGACAGGATATAATCATAAACTCCGTCCTCCGCCGGATGCAGGTATGCGTTCAATTCACCGGAAAATGCATATCCGCCCTGCACCTGGCAGATCGAGCCCACCGGATTGCCGATCACGCAGTCTCCTTTGAATTTCCGGGGATTCTGCGTATCGATGCTGAGGGAGAAATTCTCCACGGCCCGGGTGGGGATTCCCTTCGCCACCTCATCCCGGATCAGCTCCGTCATCCCGTTTTCCCTGATCTCAAGCTCCCCCCGGTCCGTCTCAGTCCATACGGTGTCCGTCACCTTCCATCCGAAGGGGAAGGAATATCCGGCCTTCAGATCCAGGATCAGTTTCTGCCGCAGACGTTCATCCTCCAGGGTAACCTCATACCTGGCATGAATGTTGAAGAAGCCCTCCGCTTCCATCAGCTTCAGCTCCCTGATCTCCATTTCCCGGTAATTCGCGCCGTTCACCGTATAGGCGAATGCGGGGATCGCATCCCGAAGGCTGTCTCCGCCGCGAACGAAGGACCTGCGGATCAGGACCAGGATCAGAAAGAAAATGCTGATCAGCAGCAGGATCGATGCAGGGATCAGAAGCCAGCGGGGCTCCTTCCTGCGCTTCTCCCGCTTCTCCGGCGGCTCCGCCTGCGGGGGCTGCTGCGCATACTCCTGTGTATACTGCTGCGGTGGCGCATACTGCGGCACACCGGCCGGTTGCTGCGGCGGTGTCGTAGTCGGTTGCTGTATCCCGGTCGGCTGCGGCGGTGCATACTGCGGCCCGTCGGCCGGTTGCTGCGGTGCACCGGCCATCCCCTGCGTCGATGCATCGGTTTCCTGCGGCGTATACTGCGGCGTCCCGTACTGCGGGAGCTCCGTCCCCAGCCATGTATTACAGAAAGGACAGTATTGACTGTCCTTTTCAATCTGTTTATCGCAAAATCTGCAATATCTCATATACTTATGCCTTTAATTCCCTGGCCTTCAACATAGCCATATGCTTCAGCCCTTCATTGGGAAGGATCACATTGTCGCTGAAAGGATTCACCACGATACCGTCACCGTCTCCGATGATCTTCATATAGTCATCAAATTCCAGCGTCAATGCCATAACATCTTCGCTGAGGAACATCTCTCCCTTCCTTACCTCCAGCCAGTTCGTGAAGGCAGGAAAGAACTGTTTCCCATCCGGTGCCGTTAACTGTACAAAGGCAAATTCCTTCCCCTCCTTGAAGGTTCCGGTGCCGTTGGGACGCATGTCCACCGCATCCGGTGACGCCTTGATCACCGCCAGGAACTTTCCCTCCATGGCGATGGAGCGGGCAACCACATTCATACATTCCATAAATTCCGGGCTCCCCGGCTTCAGCTGTCTGCGTTCCTCAAGATAACGATCCAGCTCCGGATTTTTCACCGGACTGTTTACTTCCATGTTCATGCCATATTCCTCCAATTGTTATGAATTCGATATTTCCAGAAAATCACATACATAAACTATACCAAAAAAAGGGGGAACAGTACAGAGCTTTCTCTACCGTCACCCCTTTCTCCGGTATTACTTCCGGTCATGGTTCTTCAGCTCATTTTTTGCTCAGCCGGTATCTCACCTCCTGCAGACTGAGCCCCTGCTCCTCTGCCACACGTACCAGATCGGCATATTCATATTTCTCTCTCCTGACTCCGTATCCTGTGGAGATCTTCCGCCGAACCGGTCCGAAGCAGGTTTCTTCCGTTTCAAGCTCCCGGTCCAGAACATACCGCCCCAGCTCCGCCCTGCGGATCCCGATGGTGGTGGTATTCCGGAAGATACAGCGAACCATCTTCTCCTCATCCTCCGGTTTGCAGAGCACCCGGATCAGGATCCCGGAACGCCCCTTCTTCATTCCCACCGGAACGGTGTATACATCCAGCGCCCCCTCGTCGAACAGACAGTCCATGGCATAGGCGGCATCCTCCGCCGTAATATCATCCACATTACAGGAAAGCTCTGTTACCGTATCTGTCGCATCCCTGCCGGATCCCAGGATCGCACGCACGCAGTTCGCCACGGGAAAATCCTTCTTTCCCATGCCATATCCGACAGCCTCGGGGATCAATACCGGCATCTCTCCGAATTCATCCACAAAGTATTTCAGCAATGCCGCGCCGGTAGGAGTACAGAGTTCTCCCTCGATCCTTCCGCCGTAGATCGGAATCCCCTGCAGGATATAGGCCGTTGCAGGTGCCGGAACCGGAAGGATCCCATGGGCACAATGCACATGCCCGGATCCGGTATGAACCGGCGATGCGATCACCCGATCCGGCGCCAGCTCCTCCATCAGCATACAAACCGCCGTGACATCCGCCACCGCATCCATGGTTCCCACCTCATGGAAATGAATCTCATTCACCGGCTTTGCATGCACATGGCTTTCCGCCTCTGCGATCATGCCGAACACCTTCAGAACATTTTCCCGAACCGGATCCGAAATATTCAGATGGTCTCTCACGATATGTTCTATGTCCGCCATCCCGTGATGTTCATGGTGGTGGTGATCATGGTGGCCGTCATGATGGTAGTGCTCGTGGTGCTCTCCGTGATGGTGGTCCTCACCATGATGGTGGTCGTAATGATGCTCATGCTCACCTTCTTCCACCCCGTCCACCGTCACTCTCATGTGGGTTCCGGTGATCCCGCATTTTACGGACACTTCCTTCTGGTATTTCACACCCGGAAGCCCGGCAGCATTCAAACGCTCCAGCATTTTCTCCCGGTCCGGGACAAGCTCCAGCAGCGCCGCCGTCAACATATCACCTGCAGCTCCCATGCCGCAATCCAGGTATAGTATTCTCATGTTTTTGCCTCCATATGATTGATCATGCTTGCAAGATATCCGGCTCCGAAGCCGTTATCGATATTTACTACGGACACACCGCTGGCGCAGGAATTCAACATGGACAGCAGCGCGGAGATTCCTCCGAAGGAGGCGCCGTATCCCACACTGGTGGGAACTGCGATCACCGGGCAGTCCGCCAGCCCGCCGATAACGCTTGCAAGCGCACCCTCCATGCCTGCAATCGCTATGATCACACTGGCATTCATGATTTCTTCCTTATGGGACAGCAGCCGATGGAGTCCGGCCACACCCACGTCATACATCCGTATCACTTCATTTCCGAAGAAGCCTGCCGTCACGGCAGCCTCCTCCGCCACCGGTATATCACTGGTCCCCCCGGTAGCCACAACGATCTGCCCGATCCCGGTGGGTTCCGGTATCGCTCCGTAGACCCCAATCCGTGACAGCGCATCATAGGAGATGGGATACGACTTCTGAATGTCATCTGCCAGATTCAGATCCAGCCGTGTGATCAGGATCCGCTCCTGTCCGTTTCTCAGCATGGACTCCATGATCCCGATGATCTGCTCCGTCGTTTTCCCGGCTCCATAGATCACCTCCGCCATGCCCTGACGGATCCCCCGGTGCAGATCCACCTTGGCAAAGCCGATATCCTCATACGGATCCGACTTAAGCCGCAGAAGTGCATCATCCACGGACATCTCCCCGGCGGAAACCGCCTCCAATATAGCCTTCGTTTCAGTCTTCATAGCAGCAACCCTCTACTTTTAGAAAAATGCGGCTCTGCCTTCACTCACAGAGCCGCATTTCATCACGCCTTCTTCTTGAACAGAGCTTCCCTGATCACACCCTTCGGATCCTTGATCAGAAGAGCGATCACCCAGATGACAAGTCCCAGTGCAACAACCGAGAGCCCCAGGAAGGAATCATTCAACATGTCCTTCGGTTCCGGGCTGAAATACTCTGCCTTCAGTTCCACAAATTCAAAGATGGCATCCACCAGCCACATGATCGAAGCGCCCCAGTACATCCAGCAAAGAACCCCTAACATCATATCGTTCTTCGGAAGATGCTTATACCAGATCACCGTACTGACCACTGCAGCAAAAACAGATATCAATAATGTCATTTTATTTTACCTCCTGTTCCTATGCAGCCATCTTCTTTGCTCTTTTTTCATACGAAGCAACCACGCCCAGCATCACTGCCCAGACAGCCGTCACAAGCACAGCCATGGAAACTCCCACCGTCATCATTTCGTGCAGCACCTCCTGCATATCCGCAGGATTGTTTGCCGCCGTCAGGAACGGGAACCATGGAACGATCTCACCATGCCACAAATGCTCAAACGCAAGGAGGATCACGCCGCCCCACAGAAGATTGCGGAGCCATTTCAGTTTCCTTGCAAACGGAATCTTTACTACCTCTTCTCCGCTCTCCGTTTCCGTTTCAGCCGAAGCGCTCTTCTTCTCTGCCACCTTTGCGGCAACCGTAACTACAACTGCTTCTACAGCAGGAACAATAAAACAAGCCATATGTAACCTCCTTCAACCTGTTAACTATCCTACAGGGTCTGTTTCCTTCCATTTCCAGGCCCGCATTCTGTACTTCCG
>CADBOW010000062.1 GCA_902796375.1 uncultured Lachnospiraceae bacterium
ATCCAGTCAGAGATCATTTTCGGATTATCGATGACCAGTTCCGTAGCAAGCTCCGGATCCAGGTAATCAAATTCCTTCAGCATTTCCCTCGTAGTATGGAAATAGAGAGGCGGCTGGCGCAGCTCTTCATTTTCAAGAGGAGACTTTCCCTCAGCAATGGGGATCAGCTTGATCTCCTTATCCTTCTTCGGTCCCTTGTCACGGCTTCCCTCCTCAATGATGGAGCGGAAGGGGGCATCCTCGGGATCCAGAAAATGTACATCTCCCGTAGCAACCACAGGTTTTCCGAACTGCTTTCCCAGCTGGATGATCCGCCGATTCAGGTCTCTCAGATCCTCCTCCGACCGGACAGCAACGCATTTCTCATCCTCCAGAAGGAAATGATTATTCCCGATGGGCTGTACCTCCAGATAATCAAAGAAATCCACGATCCTGGCGATCTCCGCATCGCTCCGCCCGTCCAGAAGCGCCTGGAACAGTTCTCCGCTGGCACAGGCAGATCCCAGGATCAGGCCTTCCCTGTATTTCTCGATCAGGCTCATGGGAATCCTGGGACGACGGTTGAAATAACGGATATGGGACTCCGAGATCAGCCGGTACAGATTGACACGTCCCGTCTCGTTCTTCACCAGGATGATCCCGTGATAGGACTTGGCCTTGCGGATGGCATCCTCCGATTCCCGCCCCATCTGATCCAGAGCTTCTACCGTAGTGATCCCCTTCTCCTTCAGCATATCCAGCAACCGGATGAAGATCTTCGCCGTCACATCCGCATCGTCACATGCGCGATGATGATGAGCATTTACCACACCGAAATGCTTGCAGAGACGATCCAGATTATATCGTCCCAGCTGGGGAAGAAGCACATAGGACAGGGTCATGGTATCCAGGGCCGTGAAGGGATAGGGCAGACCGAGCCTGTCGCAGAATTCCTGAATGAAGCCCGTATCAAATGTGGCATTGTGAGCAACCAGGATCGCCCCTTTTGCAAATTCCAGGAATCTCGGAAGCACCACATCGATGGTCGGCGCATCCATGACCATCTGATCATTGATGGAGGTCAGAAGCTCGATCTCATAGGGGATAGGCTCCTCCGGATTCACAAATTCCGAGAAGCGCCCCAGCTCGCGCCCGGCCGCATCCACACGCACGGCACCGATCTCGATGATCTTACATTTCTTCATGGAAAGGCCCGTGGTCTCGATATCAAATACCACATATTCCTGACTGCCGTCCAGGGTCTCCCCGTGGCCGTTCATGGTAAGGGTCTTCAGGTCATCTACAAAATAACCCTCCACACCGTAAATGATCTTGAAATCATCCCCCTTCTTCAGGGCATGATTTGCCACCGGAAATGCCTGAACCACGCCATGATCTGTGATGGCCAGAGACTTCATCCCCCACTGCTTCGCGCGGTTGATGGCTGCCTCAACATCCACCACACTGTCGCTTTCCGAAAAGCCGGTATGAAGATGCAGCTCCACCCGTTTCTCCGGGTATTCATCCTTTCTTCCGCTGCGAAAATCCGGAATCGGTTTCATGCCGGTGATGGATGCAAATGCCAGTTCTCTGGCATAGGAATCATAGTCCACCGTCCCCTTGATCTTATAAAAGCCGTCCTTTTTGAAATCCTCCAGAAAGAGTTCCTTATCCTCCGGCTTCCGAAACAGCTTGAAGCTGATGGTATCCGTGTCATCGGTAATATTGCAGATGAAGAGGAAATTGCCGCTCCGAAGCTCCCGCTCCTCGAACCCGATCACCTGTCCGCGAACACAGACATCCCCCATGGAGGGCTGGGTCAGCGTACTGATGGGAACACAGTCCCCTTCCACATTTCTGCCGTAGATACAGTCCGGATCATAGCTGTGCCCTGCAGCACGCTTCCGGTCTCTTCCATATTCCGAACGTCCGCGGCCTGTGGCTCCGGTACGGTTTGCACCCTTTCCGGCAGCGTTCCCGTTCTTCTCCTTCCCGGAGGTTCCGTTCTTTCCTGCTTCCTTCGAAGAAACCGTATTTCCTGCTCCGTCCGTTCCCGCATCCCCGCCACTTCCGCTTCCTTCTTTTCCGACCTCTGCAGCTTCGGAGCCCTCCGCTTTCCCCGGTTCCTGTATAGCGGCTTTCAGAATCTCCGCTTCGTCCCATTTTTTCCTTGAAGTATAGGAAAAAGACACGCTGATCGACATACCGAAGCGTGTCCGAAATGTATCCTCGAAGAAATCCCGGATCTCCTTCTCCCGGCTTCTGGCCAGATCCAGATCCGTCATGGACAGACGCAGGATCTGATCCGACATTTTCCATCCGCCCTTCTTGATCAGACGGTAGGATACATGGTTATTCCTGGATAATTCCAAAAGCAGACTGGGCATATACAGCTCAGCCAGCTTCTCGGGTGTGTATTGTCCGGACAGCAGATACCGTTCCACCAGCTTTACGGTTATTCTGCCGGTGGGACCGAACAGGAAGGTCCGGATCTCCTCCTCTGCCCGATATATGATCTCCTTTTCTATCAGATGGGTCGATTCCAGACAGATCTCCATCCGCTGTTGCACATTATACATCACAACCCGCGTGACATTCGTGTCACGCAGCATGGTATCTACAGCGGGAGAAAGTGTAAGCTCCGGAAAGACCTGGTCAAATGTCCTCTCGCTCATATCATATCCCTCAAATCCAGCTCTCATGCAGGAGCTGTCGTTTCTGTCATTTCTGCATTTCTGTCATTTCTGTCTCATTTTCTCCAGCTCTTCTCTCAGAGCCGGAAGGAATTCCTCCTCCGGGATTTTCCGAAGAACCTCTCCCCGCCGGAACAGAAGGCCTTCTCCCTCACCTCCGGCCAGTCCCAGATCCGCTTCTCTCGCTTCCCCGGGTCCGTTCACCACGCAGCCCATTACGGCCACCTTCGCCGTCACATCGGGGAATTCCCCGATCATACGCTCCACCTTCTCCGCCAGTCCGATGAGATCGATCTTCGTTCTTCCGCAGGTGGGGCAGCTGACCAGAGTGATCCCCTCCTTCCGGATCCCCAGAGTGCGCAGGATCAGCTTCGCCGTCCGCACCTCCTCCACCGGATCTCCGGACAGGGATACCCGAACGGTATCTCCGATCCCTTCTCCCAGGATCATTCCCAGTCCCACCGCCGACTTGATATTCCCGCTCCAGAGGGTTCCGGATTCCGTGATCCCCACATGCAGCGGATAATCCGTCTGCTGACTCACCAGCCGATGGGTCTCTACGCTCATAGGTACATCCGAGGACTTGATGCTGATGACAATATCATGAAAATCAAGCTCTTCCAGCATCCGCACCTTGTCCATGGCGCTCTCTACGATTCCCTCAGCCGTCACGCCGCCGTATTTTTCCACCAGCGCCTTCTCCAGAGATCCGCTGTTCACGCCCACGCGGATGGGAACATGATACTTCTTCGCCGCAGCTACAACCTTCTTCAGGTTCTCCTGTCCCCCGATATTTCCGGGATTGATCCGGATCTTATCGGCCCCGTGCTCCATGGCACGGATCGCCAGCCGGTAGTCAAAATGAATATCCGCAACAATGGGAATATGGATCCGCTCTTTGATCTTCTCAAATGCATCCGCAGCCGCTTCCGTATTCGCTGTGCTCCGTATGATCTCGCACCCGGCCTGCTCCAGCCGGAGGATCTGGGCTACCGTAGCCTCCACATCAGCGGTTTCCGTATTTGTCATGGACTGGATCGCGATGGGATTCTCTCCCCCGATCGCCACATCCCCGATCCGTACTACTCTTGTTTTCCGTCTCTCCGTCATATGTCACCCTCTCAAAAAACCTTCCCCCTCATGCAGCCCGCCTTTTCCTTCCGCGACACTTTCACAGCCTCGGTACCCGTGCGGTATTACATGATCATGTGCGTCACCTTCATCACATAAACAGCTTCCGTATGTCGTTGAAGAACACAAAGATCATCAGCAGCATGAGCAGTACAAATCCGATGAAGTTCACGATCATTTCCTTGTTCTTCGGCACCTTCTTCCGGGTCACCGCCTCGATCACCAGGAACAGGATCCGTCCTCCGTCCAGAGCCGGGATCGGCAGCAGATTCATGATCCCCAGGTTCGCGCTGACCAGGATCATGAAGCTGACGATGCTCAGGATCGCATCCTTCATTCCGCCTTCCTCTTCCGCCTTGTCTATCACGTCGCTCATCATATTTCCGATGCCCACAGGTCCCGACAGATCATTGACGGAAGCTTTCCCCGTGAACAGCATTTTCACGGAGGTCACGGCCGTTTTGATCTGGAATTCCACCTCGATCACCGAATAATACAGCTCCTCTCCGAAGCTCCGGGACTCCCGGGGCTGTGCGGAGATTCCGAACATATAATTCTTCTCCTTCGTAAGATGCAGCGTGGTATCGTAGCTCTGTCCGTTTCTTTCATAGGTCACTTCCACCGGCTGGGTCAGATCCTCCACCTGCCGGAAGAGGGTGATTTCCCGGAACAGCCGGATCTTGCTTCCGTTCAGCCCCGTGATCTCATCTCCCGGTCTGAGACCTGCCTCATCTGCCGCACTTCCCTTGTCAACCGTTGCGATCACCGGCGGATCCAGAAGATAGAAATGCGCCGTGGCTATGGACAGCACAAAGGCCAGCAGGAAATTGAACACCGGGCCCGCCAGGGTGACCGACAGTCTTGCAAGTACGGATTTGTTGTGGAAGGAGCCCGGATCATTTTCGTCCAGCTCTTCTCCGTCCTGTCCCGCCATCAGACAGTATCCGCCGATGGGAAGGATCCGGATGGAATATTGGGTTTCCTTCTTTCCGAACTTCATGATCGCCGGTCCCATACCGATGGCAAATTCATTTACCCTGATATGATTCAGTTTTGCAAATAGGAAATGTCCGAATTCGTGTACAAACACGATCAAGCCGAACATTAATATGATCGCAATGATTTTAAGCATGATTCAATGTATACCCTTCCTGTTTTTTCCGTCCCTACAGAAATTTTGCCCGCAGCCGTTCCTTCACATCCTTCTCCTCCGCCAGGATCTCCTCCAGAGAAGGCTCTCTGGTTCGGGGTGCCGTATCCATGGCATATTCGATCCATTCGTAAATATCCAGGAACCGGATCTTCTCCTGCAGAAAATGAGCCACTGCGAATTCATTTGCCGCATTCATGGAAGTGGGAAGAACTCCTCCGCCCTCTGCAGCACGATAGGCAAATTCCAGACCGCGGAAGGTCTTCTGATCCGGCTGTGCCAGCTCGATGGAAGAAAGCTTTGTGAAATCCAGCCGTTCTCCCGGAAGCGGTTTCCTTGCGGGCCAGGTCAGTGCATACTGAATCGGGAGCTTCATATCCGGGGTCCCCAGCTGGGCGATCACCGCGCCATCCTCATATTCCACAGCGGAATGTATGATACTCTGCGGCTGAACCAGAACCTCCACCCGGGCAGGTTCTACGCCGAAGAGCCAGCTGGCCTCGATCACCTCAAGCCCCTTATTGACCATGGTAGCACTGTCGATGGTTATTTTTTGTCCCATGGACCAGTTGGGATGCTTCAATGCATCTGCCAGAGTCACATGCTCCAGCTCTGCTCTGCTTCTTCCCCGGAACGGTCCGCCGGATGCCGTAAGCAGGATCCTGGAGATCCGGTTTCCCCGGTTCCCCTGAAGACACTGGAAGATGGCGGAATGCTCACTGTCCACCGGAAGGATCTGTATCCCCTTCCTTTCTGCAGCCCGGGTCACCAGATGGCCGGCAGTCACCAGGGTTTCCTTGTTTGCAAGAGCGATGGTCTTTCCTGCTTCAATGGCAGCCAGCGTCGGCTGTACTCCGATCATTCCGACGATGGCCGTTACCGTCACGTCCGCATCCGGATAAGCCGCCGCCTCCACCAGGCCTGACATTCCGCTGGACACCGGGATCCCCAGATCCTTCGTCGCCGAACGAAGTGCTGCAGCGCCTTCTTCGTCTGCCACAGAAACGAAAGAAGGGTGGAACTCCCGCATCTGCCCCTCGATCCGTTCGAGGTTTCTTCCGCAGGCCAGTGCCACCACTTTGTATTCTTCCGGATTGTTCCGTACAATTTCCAGGGTCTGGGTTCCGATGGAACCCGTAGACCCGATCAATGCTATTTTTTTCATATGCTATCTCACATTTCCCAACACAAACAATACTGCGTAATAAATGATCGGCGCAGTAAAGATCATGCTGTCAAACCGATCCAGAACACCCCCGTGTCCCGGGATCAGCTTCCCGTAATCCTTGACGTCATTATTTCTTTTGATGGCAGAAGCGGCAAGATCCCCGATCACGGCCGGGACCGCGCCCACTGCTCCCACCAGACCGAACCACAGCGGTGCATTCGGAATCGGATGAGCAAAGGAGTTGAAGCAGATTCCGAAGATGGCTCCCAGAAGGCCTGCCCCCAGGATACCTCCGATCAGACCCTCCACACTCTTCTTCGGTGAGAGGACCGGACTCATCTTGTGCTTTCCGAACAGCCGTCCGAAGCAGTATGCCAGCGTATCATTTCCCCAGGAGCAGATGAATACGAGTATGATCAGATACCCGCCGTCCTTGATATCCCGAAGTCTTGATACATAGGAGAGACAGACACTGACATAATAGAAGGCCAGAAATGCGGCCATCATATCCTTATCTCTGTATTTGGAGAATGCCAGAACGTAGATCGCCAGGATCACCAGAAGATAGGTGACCATGATGGGCATCAGGATCTCCTCCTGCTTCAGGAAGATCATCAGATAGTAGAGTATCGTAGCCAGATAACATACGATGCCCATCAGCCGTTTCTGCAGCTTATATACCCGAAGGAGTTCAAAGCATCCAACCAGTGAGAGTGCGCACATCACCCAGCAGGTCAGCCATCCGCCGACCCAGAGGGTTCCGATTGCAAGGATCACTAAAACAATTCCACTTGCCAGTCTAGTCCAAAACATTTTTACTTTCCCTTTACCCCGCCATAACGACGGTCCCGTTGATTATAGTATTTGATCGCTTCAATGAAGCATTTCCGGTCAAAATCCGGCCATAACACATCCGTGAAATAAAACTCCGCATACGCCAGCTGCCACAGGAGGAAATTCGAGATCCGCTCCTCTCCGCTGGTACGGATCAGAAGATCCGGATCCGGCAGTTCCCATGTATCCAGATGCTGTCGGATCACCTCATCGGTCACTCCGGAGGGATCCAGTTTTCCTTCTTCAACCTCTTTCGCAATGGATGCCACTGCCCGGCGGATCTCATCCCGTCCGCCATAGTTGATGGCAACCGTAAACTGAAGACCCGTGTTCTGCTTTGTAGCTTCCTCCACGCGACGGATCTCGCTCTGGATATCCTCATCCAGCGCCGTCCGGTCTCCGATCACACGCATCCGCATATTCTCACGGTTACACCGCTCTGCTGCGGTTTTCAGATAATTCCGAAGGATATTCATGATCCCTGACACTTCCTCCACGGATCGTTTCCAGTTCTCCGTGGAAAATGCATAGACCGTAAAGTATTTCACGCCCAGATGCCAGATGTCCTCACAGGCCTGTTCCAGAGCCTTGCCTCCCTGCCTGTGGCCGATCCCTCTGGGCATAAGGCGTTTCTTCGCCCATCGTCCGTTCCCGTCCATGATCACGGCCACATGCTGCGGGATCTCGTAGGTTACACCATCGATCTCACCCTGCATGGATACCTCCTCTTTATACCGTCATGATCTCCTTGGTCTTCGCATCAACCAGCTTGTCGATCTCGGCAACAAATTTGTCCGTAGCCTTCTGGATCTTATCCTCTTCCAGCTTCATCTCATCCTCGGAGATCTCGCCGGCCTTGTTCTGCTTCTTCACGGATTCATTTGCGTCGCGGCGGATATTCCGGACAGCCACCTTTGCAGCCTCGCCCTTCTTCTTGATATCCTTCGCCAGCTCCTTACGACGATCCTCTGTCAGCTCCGGAAAATGAAGGATCACGCTCTTACCGTCGTTGCTGGGATTCAGCCCCAGATCGGAAGTCTGAATGGCCTTCTCCACTTCCTTGACCATCTTAGCCTCCCAGGGAGTGATCATCAGAGTACGTGCATCCGGAACGGAAATGTTGGCAACTCCCTGCATTCCTGTCGGTGTTCCGTAATAATCCACCTTGATCTTATCCAGAATGTGCGGGTTTGCGCGTCCTGCACGGATCGTAGCATATTCCGCCTCCAGGCTCTCCTCTGCCTTCTTCATCTTCTCTTCATAGTCAGCCATAATTGTAACCTCCATAAATCCTTGTAATATTGGTATATATACTTATCATTCTTCAGAATACCCCATGGGTCATTCCGCAGTGATCTCGGTTCCTTTGAACTGTCCCGTCAGTGCATTTACGATGCTGTCCTTCTCT
The DNA here is from genome assembly GCA_902796375.1 of uncultured Lachnospiraceae bacterium. Taxonomy (GTDB): domain Bacteria; phylum Bacillota; class Clostridia; order Lachnospirales; family Lachnospiraceae; genus Eubacterium_Q. The sequence continues at coordinate 8,364 of CADBOW010000062.1, forward strand.
GCCAGACCGAACAGCAGCATGGGCATGTGATTCTCCATGGCAAGCACTGCGGATGCCAGATCGATCACGCCCAGCTTCTGATCCACGATCTCCTGCATGGACATCCTGTCGATCTTCTTTGCATTCGGATCCACCTTCGGATCCGCCGTATAAACACCATCGATGGCTTTTGCTGCCAGAATGGCATCTGCACCGATCTCAACCGCACGGAGCACAACTGCCATATCCGTGGAGAAGAAGGGATGGCCGGTTCCGCCGGCAAAAAATACCACATGACCCTGTTCCAGATATTCCACCGCCCTGTCACGGACAAACATTTCTGTCATGTCTCCCATGGCATGGGGCGTCATCACATGACACCGGATCCCTTCCTGGCGGAGGAAATCCGCAGTATAAATGCAGTTCATGATGGTTGCCAGCATTCCGATCTGATCCGCTTTGACACGATCCATGTCATTGGAGCTTCTCCCTCTCCAGAAATTGCCTCCGCCGATCACGATACCCACCTGGATCTTCTGATCCAGTACCTTTCGAACCTGTGATGCCACATCCCGGACCACCTCTTCCGAAAATCCGGTCTTCTTATCCCCGGCCAGAGCCTCGCCGGAAAGCTTCAGTACAACTCTGTTCAGTTTCATTTCCTTCTGTCCTCCGTCATCGATTCCCGGACTGATTCCGGTTCCGATTATTCTTTCTGTTCTGATTACGTCCGTTATTGCTGTTGCTGCTGTTGTTCTTCTCCGGCTTTGCTTCCTTCTCTTCCTCCAGGGATGCATCCTCGGATTTCTCGCTCTGGTTTTCCGGCATCAGCTCCTCGATCTTCGATTCCCCGGGATTGATCCGGTGCTCAGCCTGCTTGAAATACTGGTTGACATCCACATCCAGATAGCTTTGCGAACAGAAGCCCTCTATGATGGCTCCGTTATTGATCTGCACGGATTTGGACTTGATATTTCCGACGATCACTGCCGTGGAATCCACGATGACAGGTCCCTGCACGTCGATATCACCGTTGACGGCGCCTGCGATCACTGCAGAGGTGCCGGTGATATTTCCGACGATCACCGATCCCACTCCGATCTTCACACTCTCCTCTGCCTCAATCCTTCCTTCGATCTTGGCCTGGTTCGCATAGACCTCTCCGGCCTTAACATCCCCCAGAATGGATCCGCCGATGATCAGCTTGCCTGCACAATTCACATTTCCCGTAACGCTTCCCAGGAGATCGATATCTCCGTCCGTCTCCAGGTCACCCTTGATCCTTGTCTTTGCCGTAATATAGGTACAATCCGCTGCCAATCCTGCAAGCGGCTCATTTACTCCTGCCTGTGCCTCTAACTCTGCCAAACGATCCACCTCACTCTCCTGATCTATGGTTACTTTTTCTTCTTCAGGATCGTTGTCCTGTCCGATCTCTTCCTCTGCGGCCTCTTCCGGTTCCACTTCCGCGTTCGCTGCCATGTTTTCCTGATACTCCGCAGTTTCTGCGTCCATTTCCTCTGCTTCTGCTGCGGGAACCTCCTCCGGCTCCACAACTGCTTCCTCTGCCTCAGCTGCCAGGATCTCCTCCGGCTCCACAGCTGCTTCCTCTGCCTCAGCTGCCAGGATCTCCTCCGGCTCCGCTGCCGCTTCTTCCGGATCTTCATATTTCTGTTCCGGTTCCAGTCGGATCTCCTTCACCGGCTGAAGACTCTCCGGTATCTGAACCTCGTATTCTCCGTCTGCCGTAGCGTCTCCATCAGCTTCCGTGCCTTCCGCATCCGTATCATCCGCATCCGGAAGACGATCGATCTCCGCATCGATCTCTTCGCTCATCTGCTCTACCCGCTGATCTGTATTATGACGGATCTCTTCCCGAAGCTTATCTGCCTCCTCCTTCAGGATGGCTTCCGATACAGCCTCTGTCAGATCCGCGTTTCGAACCGGCTCCTTCACCGGCTTCTCGGCTTCCTTGATCTCTGCAGAAACCACCGGCTCCTCCGGCTGAGGATCCTTCTTCTTATTCTTCGTTTTTTCTTCCGGTTCCGGCAGGAGTTCATTCACCGCCTGCGCAAAATCCCGTTTGAAATTCTTGATAAATCCCATAGATTTTCTCCTTTACATCAACACACTACAGTATACCACAACCGACAGTCGATGAAAACCAGAATCTTCTTTCGTTTTTTTACAAAACGTTTTATTTGCGTTAATACTTTATTCATATTTGGGGTTTATATTTAAACCATAGTTTTTTCATAACTCTCTCACCTTATTTGATAATGTATATCAATAAAGCACCCAGGTTCGGAACTGG
>CADBOW010000063.1 GCA_902796375.1 uncultured Lachnospiraceae bacterium
ACTTGCAATCTCTGATTCATTCTGATATACTAACAAAGTCGCAAAGACGTGGTCCGTTGGTCAAGCGGCTAAGACGCCGCCCTCTCACGGCGGAAACAGGGGTTCGATTCCCCTACGGACTACACAGAATATAGTGCCATCGGAGTTTTCTTCGGTGGCATTTTTCATGTTCGCCATAAAACAAAATCTGCAGCATGCCCAATCCATGCTGCAGATTTTGTTTTGTCCTGTTTGAACTGGTGTTTATGATCATGTAGTGATGGCGAAGGTATTGATCCTTGCCGGATCCGCCTTTGTATCTCCCAGCTCCTGATATGGAATGTCCACCAGGATGTATCGCTCGGTGTGTCCCCGGTACACCCGGGAGCCGTTCACCTGTACGATTTCTTCGATCAGGACATTCTTCGGTTCTCCGTCAAAGGAGGCTTCATAGGCGGCCATCTGGCGCTCCTTCAGCTCCAGCAGTCTGCGGACCCGTTCCTTCTTTACGGCCTCTGACAGCTGTCCGTCCATTCGGTCGGCAACGGTGCCTTTGCGTCTGGAATAGGGGAATACGTGCATTTCATATAACTCCAGTGCTTCCAGTGTTCGATAAGTGGTTTCAAATTCTTCCTCGGTTTCACCCGGAAATCCCACAATGATATCAGAGGTCAGTGCCGGACGGTCATAGAATCGGCGCAGCCGGTCTACGATGGTCTGAATCTCCGCCACGGAATAATGCCGGTTCATCCGTTTCAGCACCGTATCGCACCCGCTCTGCAGAGAGAGGTGGAAATGGGGGCATACCTTCGGGAGCTGCACCATCCGATTCAGGAAATCATCCGTCAGGATCCGGGGCTCCAGAGATCCCAGCCGGATCCGCTGGATTCCGGGAACCTCATGGATGCGGCAGACCACATCGGCCAGTGAGAGATCTCCGATATCTCCGAAGGAGGAGAGGTTGATGCCGGTCAGCACCAGCTCCTTTACACCGGAGGCGGCCAGAGCGGACACTTCATCCAGAATGGACAGGATGGGCTTGTTCCGGATCCGTCCCCGGACATACGGTATGATGCAATAGGTGCAGAAGCTGTTGCAGCCATCCTGGATCTTCAGGTAGCTGCGGGTATGTGTCTCCGGCATCCGGATCCGAAGATCCTCAAATTCGGGATCCGAAGCAATGTCTACAATATTCTCCGTCACCGGCTGTCCCAGAAGATGTGCTTCCAACAGCTGTACCATATCTCGCTTCCGGTTATTTCCGATGATCAGATCCGCATCAATACGATCCGCCTCCTGCCGGTTTGCCACCGCCTGTACATAGCAGCCGGTAGCCACGATCAGTCCCTCCGGATTTTCCTTCCGGAGCCGGCTGAGCATCTGCCGGGATTTCCGGTCGGCGATATTTGTGACGGAGCAGGTATTGATGATACAGATGTCTGCATCATTTTCCTGTCCCTTTACTGCGCCGGCGGCAAAGAAGGCCTCATACATGGCATCGGATTCGTATTGATTTACCTTGCATCCCAGAGTTAGAATGTATACTTTTTTGTTCCTGAAAATCTGACTCATTTGTTCTCCGTACCCGGGAAATGTTCTGTCATACGGCAGCTCATTTCCTCTTTGCATTTTAATCACTATGTGTTATGATAGCATATGTAAAGAAAAATAACACGAAATATTTGGAGGGTATAGATATGACATCAGTTAAAGTATCACTTAGTTCCATCGATAAGGTTAAGGCTTTTGTAAATGATATCAGTGGTTTTCAGGCTGATTTCGATCTGGTGGCAGGTCGTTATGTTATAGATGCAAAGTCTATCATGGGTATCTTCAGTCTGGATATTTCCAAGCCCATCGATCTGAATATCTACGCTGAGAATGAAATGGATGCGATCATGGCAGCCCTGAAGCCGTATCTGGTTGAGGAGTAAGTCTTGCTGGATCAGGAAATGCGCGAGCCGTTGTTCGACTATCTCGATGAGAATTTCGGCAAAATCCGAATACTGGAAGAGAAAGTCATCCGGGGCTCCCGTGCCGATGTGCTGGGAGTCATGGATGGCTATTTTGTTGGATTTGAGATCAAATCCGATCAGGACACCTATGAGCGTCTGAAGACTCAGGTGCAGGATTATGACAGATTCTGCGATTTCTGTTATATCGTGGTGGGGGCCAGCCACCGGAAGCATGTATCGGAGCATGTTCCCGAGCATTGGGGCATCCTTGTGGTCACAGAGGACGGGGTGGAAATGGACCGGGGCGCCGATGACAACCCGGAGGCATCACTGGAATATCAGATCACTCTGATGTGGAAGCGGGAGCTTTTTCGTCTGCTGGAAATGAACAGCTGTCCAAAATATGCGGATAAAAGCCGGAAATTCATTTCCGGGAAGCTTTTGGAGAAGGTGGAACACAGGCTGCTGAAGAAGCAGATGACCGATCTGATCTTTGAGCGGGACTATACGGTCTTTGATGACAGCCCTACCATCGCGGAGAAGAAGGCCCGGAGAAAACGCGCCGTGGCAGTGAAACGACTGGTCCGGGAGGACCGCGCCCGGGCCCATACCACCCATTATATAGGAAGAAGCAGAAAGGCAGGAACAGGAAAGAAGAAGCGGTAATGAAAATGTGCTGCACCCATTTCCGGAAGAAACGGGAGAAGGAGAATGCGTATGGACATGAGAGAGATAAGTCTGGAGGGATTGGAGAAGATCACCACCAGTCAGAACGGAAAGGTCTATCGGATGAATGAAGAGCAGATCGTCAAGGTGTTTAATCCGAAGACCACATCCATAGAAAAGATCCGGAGAGAGAAGGAAGCGGCGAAGCAGGCCTTCGTTCATGGGATTCCCACGGCCATCTCCTTTGATATCGTAAAGGTCGGAGACCGCTACGGTCTGGTCTATGAGCTGATCAATGCGAAGACCATGGGAGAAATGCTTCAGGAACAGCCGGGACGTCTGGAGGAATATGCGATCCGCATGGCAAAGCTGCTGAAGGAGCTGCATTCGAAACGCTTTGAAGGGGGTGAGCTTCCCGACGGGAGACTGAACCTTCACGTCTGGGCGGATATCGTGGAGCAGAGCGGCTATTATCCCATAGAAACGGTGGATGGACTGCGGAACCTGATCGACAGCATTCCCCTCTGTGATACCTTCGTTCATGGAGATTATAATCCCGGAAATATCATGATCTCAGATGACGAACTGGTTCTGATCGATATGGGAGATGCGGCAGTCGGACATCCGGTCATCGACCTCATGTCCACATACCAGCTGATGATGATCGTGGCAGATCAGCCGGATGCTGCCATGAAGAATATGAACATTTCCAGTAAACAGGCGAAGAAAATGTGGGATTACTTCATCCGGGAGTATCTGGGGACTGAGGAACCGGAGCGGATCGAGGAGGCAGAAGAGATCCTGAGATTCTATGTGCTGATCCGCGGCCTTGCGGGCGTTACCTTCTCAACACTGGTCGAGGATGATCGGAAGAAAGAATTTGCAAAACGCCTGAATGATCTGTTTCAGAAGGGAATCGATCATTTCCGTCTGAATCCGCTGGTGACAGGAGACGGATTCCATGAATTAGCGTCAAGAAAAAACACTTGACATGCCCTGCGGCATAGTGTATTATATGCAAGGTCGTAGAGAAACTATGCCTGAACATAAGGAAATGTACTATGGAACGGATTGTCCGGCAAACCATGCTGTATGACTTTTACGGCGAATTATTGACAGAGCACCAGCGGAAGGCTTATGAGGAAGTGGTCATGAATGACCTGTCCTATGCTGAGCTGGCCCGGCTGGAGGGCATTTCCAGACAGGGAGCCTACGACATGATCCGGCGCTGTGACAGGCAGCTGGAGGAATATGAAGCCAAGCTTCGGCTTGTGGAACGGTTTCTTGTGATCAGAGATCGGTTACAGGAGATCGAGGATACTGCAAAGGAACTGCAGGAGATCACCGGGGACGGGAAGGCAAAGGACCTGGTGGAGCAGATCCGCAGGCAGTCCGGTGATATTTTGGAACAGCTGTAACGGTACGGCATTTGCCGGGATCGGGAGGTATATATGGCATTCGACAGTTTGAGTGAAAAACTTCAAAATGTATTCAAGAAGCTGCGAAGC
>CADBOW010000064.1 GCA_902796375.1 uncultured Lachnospiraceae bacterium
AGGGAGGCGAGGCAGCACCGGCGGAATGCCTCACATATACCGTAAGACGGGATCGGAACGGAATGCCCATCGACAGGGTTGAGCTGAAGAAGGACAACTGGAACCGGGAGTACCGGCAGGCAATTCAGCAAAATGATACGGAGAAGAAGAACCGCATGATGGCGGAAGCCTTCAACCGCATCGGCGCCATGAAGGTTCCGGAGCCGGCGGAGATCAGGAAGAAGGGAATCATCAGCTTCTATGAACAGGACCCGGGGACATTTGCGGATCTTGTGAGATTTGCAAGGGATGTGGACCGGCTGAAGGAAGCGGATCCGGCGGCAACAGACTATATGAATGCACATCCGGAGCTTGCGAAGAAGGTGGAGCTGGCCCGGGTTATGACAGAGCTTTTCACGGACGAGACCCGTGGAGTGAAGATCACCACAGAGAAGAAGAACCGGTACCAGCGAGTATTCGGAGAACTTCGTGAGCTGGAGCAGCAGGCCGCAGAACGGCAGATAGCGGCCCGGCAGGCAGCAGGCCAGCAGGCAGCAAATCAACAGGCGGAAGGACAGCAGCAGGCAAATCAGCAGGCGGAAGGCCAGCAGGCGGCAGGCCAGCAGGCAGCGAACCAGCAGCAGGAGGCTGTGGCTCAGGTTCAGGAGGAGAACCAGGAGAAGAAGCGGGAGAATGAGTACAGCCAGAAGCTGTCAGAGATGAAGAAGACGGTGGTACGCACGTATTCGGCTGAGAAAAGGCTGATCGCAAAGGCTGAGAAGCTGATGAAGGAACGCCGGACCTATTATGAAGGCCTGGTGGATCAGAAGGTGCAGGATGAGGACGCCAGACAGTATTACAAGGATCTGGCCAATCTGGTGGTCCTGATGGATTTACGCAGCATGGGCGTGGAATACCTGGACGGCACGGAGGATCTTCCGGAAGAGGAGCAGCGTTCCACGGATAAAGAGATCACCCGGCTCATGAAGAGCCTGAAGGACAGCAACTATCGTAACGTCGAAGCCCGGCAGGCCACGGATCTGCTGTTTGCAGATACATTTGTCCCTGAAGCGGACAGAAGATTCAGAGAGCTTCTGGCGGACCGGGAGAGCCATACCTATAACTACGAGGATATGAATATCGAAAGCATGGAGGACATGGGAGTCACCTACGCTTACGTCGGAAGGAACTGGATGTTCCAAGTGGATAAAAAAACCGATCAGATGAGTTCGGTGATCGGCGGGATCAAGGCCACGAGGCGGGTAATGGAGCACCTGGGCCTGTCGGATCTGCATCCTGAGGTACAGCAGGTGACCGTCAAGGATGCACAGGGCGGAGAACATCTGGGCCTCCAGTATCGGAAGAAATTCCGTCAGTCATTAACGAAAAGAGAATTTGAAATGATGCACAACAGAGAACTCAGTGATCAGACGGTCATTTTCTCTCCGGAAGCATTGAAGCAGATATCATCCATACGGTTGATGCAGTATCTGGTGGGGGATGCCGGTTTCAATGCAGATGATGGGATCTTCTACCAGGTCAGCGAAGTGGTGGGAGGAGCAGGAGAAAGAGCGACGCTTATGATCACCGGGGTCAGGTGTGATATCTTCGGCGGAGGCTTTAGTTTCATGGGCGGAAAGTCGATGGAGCGGGGCGATAGAAATCTTCCGCCTCTGGATAAGATCCATCTTCCTATTCTGGATCGGGAGTTGGTAGACCGGATCCTGGACATGAAGGAGGGACAGGTCCGGGAGATCGCCGGAGATGTTCTGAACGGCGATAAGATCAACAGCTTTGATTCCAGACTCAAGGTGCTTCAGAAGAAGCTTCGGGAGCTGAAGGCGGAGGATGCGAAGCGGGCAAATGAAGACAAGGTGCTGTTCCGGGATGAGGATATGTTAAATACCGAGAAGCTGCGCAAGCTGGAGGAGCGGCTTCAGGAGAATAATGAGCAGATGTATCCCAGCATCACTGCGGGAGTCCGGGTGGCAGGCGCATCCCATGGAGATATCAGGGATGAAAATGGACAGGATGTGGAGGCATTTAATAACAGACTGTACTTCTCCATGAAGGAATATATAACCGAGGCTGCCGACAATGAGGAGAAGGTGAAGCGGATCCTGGAAATGCACAACGCATGCTATATGACAGACATTTTCGGTGATACCACATCCGTAAAATCCCAGAATGCATCCACCATAACGGATCAGATCGTGGAAGAGGTGATCACCAGGGATCTTCTGAAGGTGATACATAAAGGATGGATACAGGTCAAGGATCAGCTGCTGACGAAGTACCGGGAGACTGCCGAACGACTGAAGGATACGGAGGTTCCGCCGGAATTCAAAGATGAAGAGCGCAGCAGGAAATCGGTGGAGCTACGGGGCGAAGAACAGACCAGGATCCTGGAAAAGGAGCATTATATCTACTACTTGGTGGCAAAGGAGAATCCGCAGCTGCTCCACACATTTGTCCTGTATGAAGGGCTGGAGACCACATTTGCGATTACCAGATTCGTCAATCGTACCACTGACGCAGGTTTCGAGAATCCGGATGATCTTTCCGTGAATCTCATGAGCGAGGTAAGAGCGGAGAATCCGGATCTGGCGTTGGTAAGAGAAAACAAGAATGAACTGGTGGACAAGTTAAGCCTTGTGCTGAATTCCAACGTGTACCTGATCAATGAGGCGGTCCAGCATGAATCGCTGGAGGAATTCCGCGCTTATCAGAGGAATCTCGGAAAGGCGGTTGCAGAGAGAGTCCTTGGAGCCGATATGGTTCCGTAAAGAGGGGTTCTTCGAAATATCATATACATTTCAACGACAGAAAAAGGAGGATAAAATTATGGGATTTTTTGAGGAAAACGAACAGAACATGCAGACGATTCTGGAAAGAGGACTGGGGATTCTCGCACAGAATTACACAGTGAGAAAGCTGGACGCCGGTGAATTTGCGGCTCCCATCACCATGAATACGCAGTTTCGCATCGCGCATTATGAGATCGAAAATGTGGGTCATCTCATGACCATGTATACGGAAGGAAATCCCCAGATGCAGATGGTTACATATACCCTGACCCCTTATTTCAAGAAGCTGCCGATGATCAGCACCGACTTTGTATTTGGCGCAGACGGCGGGATGTTCATGATCGAGGTCTACGAGCTGGTGGAGAACCGGGAGGACGCTCAGTATCAGGAGTGGATCCGGAAATATGCGGATAAGCTCGCGGAGCTGTCTGACATCGCGGACATTCCTACGAAGCCCGCCTTCTATGATCCGTTCCGTCCGGTATTTGTGAGCAAGAAGAGGACCTATGACCGGGATGCGGCCTGCTTCCAGAACCTGATCGACATCATGAAGATCTTTATCGAGCAGGAAAATGCCGGTGAGAAGCTGACGGAGGAAGAGGCTGCCGCACAGAAGGCGATCCAGCACAAATACGTGGATGATCTCATCGACCTCAACGGCGTATCCACCATGGTCTGGGTGAAGGATCACGGAGCAGACTATGTCCGCCGCTTCTTCCATGAGATATTCTTCGGGGTATAAGAGGCCGGGAGATCGGATATTTCCGCCTGTAGTTGTCGTAGAGTTTTCATATGAGAGTACTTTGTCCTGAGGACCGGATCGCAGAGGACGGATTGACGGAGGCTGGTTTTGGGCGAATCGTAAGAGCCCAGACAACCTCGCGTTTTGATCGCAGGATGTGAGTTTGGATAGAGGTGGATTTTGATCTGAGAGTGAGGACCCGGACAGAATCGGATTTAGATTTAAGAGGTTTTGGAAATGGATGCAGGTATCGTAGCACAGCAGATGGGTATGATCGTAATTCTGGTTGCGGTGGGATTCTATCTGTATAAGAGGAAGATCGTGGATGATAGAATGTCACAGAAGCTGTCTGTGATCGTTATCGATATCTGTAATCCTGCCATGATCCTGTCCTCCATGATCTCGGGACAAGTGGATGCAAATCATACGGAGCTTCTGATCGCGCTGGGGGTCGGCGGTGCATTTTACCTGCTGCTGGTCATACTGGGGGTTCTGATCCCGCGGCTGCTTCGGGTGCCGAAGGATAAGCGGCGTTTCTACAACGTGATGACGGTCTATACCAATGTGGGCTTCATCGGGCTGCCGGTGACGAAGGCCATCCTGCCGGATGATGCCTTCCTGTATGCGGTGGTCTGCAACGTAATGTACGCGCTGTTGTTCTACACCCACGGAGTCTCGGCGCTCAGCGGTGGACGGGAGAAAATGAATCTGCGCAAGGTCTTCAGTCCGGGAACCATTGCAGCGATCCTGGGAATCCTGGCCTGCTGGTTCCGGTTCGTTCCGCCGGAGATCATTCGAGGCAGTGTGGGACATATCGGAAATGCCACGGTATTCCTGTCCATGTCGCTGCTGGGCGTCTCCATCGCCAGAAGCAACATCGGCAGAGGCTTAAAGGACCTTCGACTCTGGGGGTTCGTGGCACTTCGGCTGATCCTGGTGCCGATTGCACTTTTCTTTGCACTGAAGGGCTTCGGAATGGACTCCATGTTGATCCTGGGCTTCACTCTGATGGCGCTGATGCCGGTGGGAAATCTCCCGTTGATCCAGGCGGAGAAAACCGGCGAGGAGACGGAAACTCTGTCAAATGGCATCGCGATCACCACCATCGTTTCAATGGTAACAATCACGGTATTGATGATCGTGTTTATGTCGTGGGCGTGAATGTAAGGGTATGGAAAGTCCTGAGGATATAGAAAGACTGAGGATATCGTACCTCCGTGTAGTGTAGTTATGTAGAAGGAGGGGACGTAAGGGGATGAGAAAGAGGACGAGTAAGAGATTTCTGGTCGGACTTCTGATCATGGGATTTTTGATGCCCAATGTGATGGGAAGTGCGGTGGAGGCTGCAAATCCGGCGGATGCCGGCAGCGCAGTCAGTGCAGTCAGCACGGTGGAAGCCGGCAGTGCGGTCAAGGCAGTTGACGCCGGCGGTGCAGGCGGCACGGTCAAGGCAGTTGACACGGGTGCAGCTAAGTCAGTTGCCACAGGCACGGTTAAGGAAATCGGCGCAGGCTCTGTCAAGGAAACCGGCGTAGGCGGGGCTTCGGTGAGCGATGATTCGCAGCAGGAGCAGAAATATGTTCCGGGAGAAGCCATCGTCTGCTTCAAGACCGGGGATATTCCGGCTGCAAAGCAGGAAGAGCAGATAATGCAGGAAGTAGAGGCGGAGCTGGAGAAGGAAAGCAGCATCGATGATGCGGAAGCACTCCTCGCCATCGAAGACGCCGATACAGTGATCGAAGCGATTGAAGACACAGAGAGTGATGCAGCCGGCGGCGCAGTTGCAGATGCGGCCGGCGATGACGCAGCGGTAGCCAGCGAGACAGGCACCACCGACGACGCAGCTGCCACATCCGAAAACGCAGCGGCGGTCGACACGGCAGATACAGCTGACGGCGCAGCGGCATCCAGCGAGACAGGCACCAACGACGACGCAGCGGCTGCAGACGACGCAGCGGAGACCGGCAAGTCAGACACAACCGCCGGCGAGACAGTTGCCAACGCGGACCCCGACCCCGCCATGATCACCCTCATCCATTCGGACACCCTCACCACGGAGGAGCTCCTGGCTGAGCTCCGTGCCCGGGATGACGTGCTCTACGCAGAGCCCAACTATGTGATGGAAGCCACCGCATCTGGGGACTACACCGAGTACCAGTGGGGTCACCAGACCACCTACGGCATCGGAGAGGACGGCTGGAACACCTACAGCGGCAGCACTCCCACACCGAAGGTGGATACCTCGAAGCAGGTCCTGGCCATCATCGACAGCGGCGTGGACTACACCCACGAAGACCTGAAAGATGTGATGTGGACCGACGGCCTGAAGTACCCGACTCTGAAAGCTATGGGCGGCGGCAAGTACGGCTACAACTCCGCATACAAATCCTACGGCGGCGACATCTATGACACCACGGATCCCATGGACCAGTTCGGCCACGGCACACATTGTGCCGGCATTATGGTGGCAGCATGGAACGGCATTGGCGTCAGCGGCGTGGCCAGCGGCGCCCGTCTCATGGCCGTCAAGGTGGCCAATGAGGAAGGCAACTACCCGGAGGACGCCATCGTCCGGGGCTTCCAGTACGTGCTGGCAGCAAAGAAGGCAGGCGTAAATGTGGTAGCCACGAACAACTCCTACAGCCGCAACATGATGACCCTGACAAATACAGTTCTGGTGCAGGAAGCCGGCAAGCTGGGCATTGTCTGCGTATATTCCGCCGGAAATGACAATCTGGACCTTGCCCTGACGAACAACACCTCCGCCTTCACCGGCCAGGCTCCCAACGCCCTGGTAATCGGCGCCGGCACCGAGGATGGCAAGAAAGCCTCCTTCAGTAACTACAGCTCCAGAGACGTGCATGTCTTCGCCCCCGGCGAGAACATCATGTCCACGGTTCGTATGCAGACCGGCCGGCCCCTGAAGAACACACCGGTGTACGAGATGGGCGGAACTCCGGCCCAG
>CADBOW010000065.1 GCA_902796375.1 uncultured Lachnospiraceae bacterium
GTATCGGGTTATGCAGTTAAGTTCATCTCCCTGACACCGGAGCAGCAGAGAGACGTAATCTCCAGAACATTCCACGACAAGCTGTAAGAAATACATACAAGGTAATGATCAGGACCCGTGCCGAAAGGTGCGGGTCCTTTTCCATGCACTTCTGTCCGGCTGCATTTTTGTGCAAATTCTTTGCGAAGGTGCGGGTTACAATCATATTCGAAAAATGAAACATGAAACGAAGCCAATCGTCTTTGCCCCGTTATCGGAAATAGAATTCCGAGATGTTCATAGACAGGCTTCGGAGAAGGATCAAAAGGAGGATATGATGATGAGAAAGAGCAGATTTAAATGTATGGCACTGGCAATGGCGATGGGAGTTGTATCAGTTTTTTCGGTAGTACCGAAGGAGGTATCAGCAGCTTCGGATAAATTACCGTTAAACAAATCGTTTGAATTTAAGGAAGAATCCAAGACATATTCCCTGACGCTTGCGAAATCAGGACATTTCAGCATTGAGAGAATTAACAAAAGCGGGGATGCAGACCTTTATGTAACTGTTTATAATAACGATGGCAATAAAATATATGATCTAACTGATCGTTGGTCATGGTTAACAGACTTTGAACCGAAGTATCTGCGGGCAGGTACATACTCTGTAGTAGTAGAAGGGGATTGTCTCGACAAAGGAGAAAGCCAGGAAGCCATCATCTATTGGACGAATGACAATGAGTCTTATCCGGAAACAGAGACAAAAAATAATGATGTGAAGGCAACCGCGTCTGTGATCAAAACTCTGGACGGGAAAAAGAAGAAAGGAATGCTCAGTGTCGGCGATGACTATGACTACTATAAATTTACCTTATCTGAGAAGAGTAAAGTAGAATTCACACTCGACTCCAAGCAGTTAGATCCGGTCTTTACACTGAAAACAAAAAACGGCTATTTTATAGCCGATATGGATAAGGCTGAATTCGAGGATGGAGTATATACCACGGTTCTGAACGAGGGAACCTATTATCTGATGATTGGACGCAAGGATGATTCCAAGCATGGTATATATTATTTCAGCATGAAGAGTGCCATGGTACCGCATTGGGAGAAGGTAAAAGGACAGTATCGATACTTCTATAAGTCCGGAAAGTACTATAATAACGGATTTAAGAAGATCAACGGCAAGTCATATTATTTCAACAAGAGCGGATATCGCGTAACAGGGCTTAAGAAGGTTGGTTCTCAGAAGTATTACTTCAATAAGAACGGCGTAATGCAGAAGGGCTGGAAGAAGATCAACGGAAAGTGGTATTACTTCAAGACATCCGGGGCTATGGTAACCGGAAAGAAAAAGATCGGAAACAAGGTCTATCGTTTTAACAGGAACGGGGCTTGCTTAAATCGGTAGAGTTGACGGAGCATCTGCAGATGATGAACATTTGCAGATGCTTTTCAAATTTGAAGATTATGGATATAATAGGGGTTGTCCGAACAGAAAGGAGAACATCATATGTATTGTAATGTGTGTGGAAGTGAATTGCCGGAAGGGACGAGTGTATGTCCGGTTTGCGGAAACGTAGTGCAGGTTGCGCCGCCCCAGGGCATGAATGTACCGAACCAGGGCATGGGCGTACCGAACCAGGGCATGGGCGTACCGAACCAGGGCATGGGCGTACCGAACCAGGGCATGAATGTACCGAGCCAGGGCATGAATGTACCGAACCAGGGCATGGGCGTACCGAACCAGGGTATGAATATTCCGAATCAGATGATCCCGAGTGCGGAGCTTCCTACCACACGTGTGACTATTACAGGAAATACGGATGTACTTTCCCCAGATGAATTCCGGACGGTCAGGATAGATCAGACATCAGGGAAAAAGAAGGAAAAGAAAGAGAAGGATGATCCGTATCAGGTCCGCGTCCGGCCGAAGCACCGCGTCCTTAAGATCGTGCTGCTTGTACTGGCTCTGATGGGGGTTGGCGTGGGTGCCTTCTATACGGTTCGATACTTTATCAACCAAAAGAAAGCGGAGTTTCAGGCCTATTATAAACAGCCATCGGTTCAGGACTGTGAGCTGACAAAGCTGGGGCGTGTCTATGTTAAGAGCCAGTTGATCCTGGAGGGAAATGAGAAATCATCCTACAAAAAGATCAAAAGTCTTGCGGAGGAGAAACAGGGTGAGATAGTCGGATACAATTCACCGGTCAGCGAGTATCAGATAGAATTCCAGGGCGGGAAGAAGGAGGACGATCTTGAGTCCATCATTCAGGAATGGAAGAATAACGATATGGTGGCGCGGGTGGATCTTCATTTCCCGTATAAAGCAGAAGGAGGTTTCTCCGATTTTACGAAGGACGTCTGGTGGAATGATGAAGACGGAGAGAAGCCGGCGGATTTCGAGGTTGATTGGGATATTTACAATCCACGGGGAAATAACTGGGCGGTTGAATCTGTCTGGGCTCCGGCGGTCTGGAATCCGACTGCCTTTGATCTGGGCGAATTCGGAGAGGTGAAGGATACGGAATACAAGACGGTGAATGTCGGGATCCTGGACACTGCATTTGACAAAAAGCATAAAGATCTGACGAATCGTTTTGCTACCGACGCAGAACTCCGCGGGAAGACGGAGGCTGGAGATGGAACCGGATCTGAACAGGAGGAGAGTACCGAAACTGCAACTGAACAGCCGGAGGAAGATGTGGCTGAGGGCTATAAGCCATTTATCGGCCCTTCGGAAGCTGATATGAGTGAGGAAGAACTGGCTGAGAAGAAGCGGCTTTCTCACGGAACACATGTGGCAGGGATTATCGCGGCAAATATCGGGGATGAATTCGGAATCGCCGGAATCGCACAGAATTCCAAATTATTTACCCGTTCTCTGTCTTCCGGAGGCCAGGATGGTTCTTCGGAGAAGGGAACAGCAATGATATCGGATTTCGTTCTGAAGTGTGAACTGGCCCGGCTCTTCCATGCAGGTGTGAGACTGATCAATATAAGCATGCAGATCGATCCGGGAGATTCCGATCAGGCGAAGGAACGGATGGAGGAGCTAAATGCGTCCATGGAACGTTTCCTGAATCACTATCTGGAACCGGATGAGGACCATGCGGAGGATGCCTTGGATTTTCTGCTGGTAAAATCTGCAGGAGACACAGAAGAGCCCAAGTCCGACCTGTCCGGCCAGTTCCTGACCGGCATACAGGATGAGAAAGTGAAAGAGCATATCCTGGTAGTAGGAGGGGCTCAGTATAACTACGATCAGTATGGCGCATTGGAGACCGGGAAAGAATATGTTAGGACAAAGACCACAAATCGGGGAGACAGGATCGATATCTATGCCCCGGCAGTGGAAGTTCTTTCGGATATTCCCGGAGACCGTGTGGAGATGCGGGAGGGAACCAGTGCGGCGGCAGCCTTTGTGACCGGAGGCTGTGCACTTGTAATGGGGGCGGCTCCGAAGCTCTCCGCGACAGAGGTAAAGCAGATCATCTGTACAAATTATCTGTATCAGGTAGAGGATACGGGGAAGGGATATCTGAATGTGTTCCTTGCAGCCGAGGAGGCAAAGCGTAGGGCGGACAGCAAAAAAGAGTCGGAAGAGACCGCAGCCACAGAGGGAAAGAGCATCATGGAGATGGCGGGTGAGCTCCGACAGAAATCGGAAGAGAAGAAGGAGGCCATTACGGGAATCCTGGAGCTTCAGCTTAACAGTTCATTTGCCAAAGGGCTGAAGGATCTGACGAAGCTCAAGGCTGCGGCAGCATGCGGAGACGTGTCGAAGAAGCTGAAATTCAATAAGAAGGGAAAGGCGAAGCTATCCCTGGATCCGGGAGAGTGGACAGTTAAGCTGCGCTGCAGCGGATATGAGAAAAAAACGGTAAAGGTTACGGTCAAGGCCGGCGAGACCTCTGCCGTGGACGACATTTCACTGACGAAGATCGTAGGTTTTGCTGAAATGGAACTCGCTCCCGTCTCTGTAGAACTTGCAGGTGACCCGAGTAAGATTGTGGTGAGGGCCACGGCAGAGGGAGAGGACGAGGTGACGGGCTCCTTCGATGCAGATGGAAAAGCCAGGCTGGAACTGGCTCCGGGAAGCTGGAAGCTGGAGGTGTCCGGTGACGGGTTCGAAACCAAAGAGTTCTCAATGGACATCGAAAAGGATAATACTACCAAAGAAAAATTTATTCTTGGGAAAACAGCAAGTTTCAGCGACATTACTTTTTCCAGTACGAAACAAGGCAGGGATGATGGGCAGTTATTAAATATTGATTCAGAAGGAAATTTCCGCATAGAGGATCGTGTATTAAGGACAAACTACATCGGAAAGTTTGCATCGATCATATTAATAGGTCAATATGAAAGTCAATTAGAGTACCATGTAGTGGTGGGCGAAGTTTCAGGAAATGCTCTTTTTAAGAAGGGAGATGTCCTGGCGGTGTATCGCACTGAGTCTTCCCCAGGGGATGGCGGAGGAGAAAGCTTTGAAATAAGGCTTGAAGATCCGGACAGGCCGGATGGATATCCAATATTTTACTGGGGAACCGGAGGAAGATGACCATTCAAAAGCATCTGCAGATGTTGGACACATTTGCAGATGCTTTTTCGTTATAAAAAGGTGCATTTTTTTTGCATGGACGGATTGTATGATGATCATGGAAGCAGACGAAACAGACGGGGTTCCGTCAGAAAGCTTCCGGATAAAGAAAAGAAGGAGGGAGTGATACCATGAGAAACAGATTAAGCATAAAATGGAAACGAATGACGGGAAAACTCATGGCATCGGTTCTTGCAGCGACCATCGTGCTTTCCGGAACCATGCCGAGTTTTGCAGCTACTACAAGGGGGAGAAACACTACAACCATAAAGAGCGGATGTAAGGTGGTGAACGTGTCGGGAACCTTTGAGAGCGCGGACACCACTTCGCTGGTAAACAGGATCAACGCCATACGATATGAAGCCTGCACCGCCGGAAATGTTCCGGATCCCAGGAACCCGAGGCGATATCTGACAAAGTCCGATTATCGCGCGATCAAATGGTCCACGGAGCTGGAGAAAATGGCTCAGCTAAGGGCGGCGGAGGCGACAGTGTTATATTCGCACACAAGACCAAACGGGGATTCAAACTGGACAGCCGCTTACGGGATCACGGCTTATGCCGAGAACCTGTCAGGAAAGACCATGGCGGGGTCCATCGAGTCATATTATACAGAGAAGTCACAGTATCTGAAGGTTAAGTCCTTTCAGTCCAATACGGGACACTACATCAATATGATCAACCCGAATCATACCTATATCGCACTGAGTGCCTTCACGGATTCCAAGGGAGAACGCTCCTCGGCACTGGAGGCAAGTACCACCACTGCAAAGAATGTGAGCGAGAAGAAGACGGGAGCATATGGAAGTTACATTCAGCAGGTAGAAATGACCAATTCACTGGCGTCGAAATATACCGCATCCACTTCTTCAAAACCGAGCACTACGGTTACGCCGACTCAGCCGGGGACATCTGTTACTCCGACCCAACCGGGCACATCCACAACACCGACCAAGACGGATTCTTCTACGAAACCCAAGACTCAGAATACGGTAGCGGTTGTAGGCGTGTATCTTACAGATACTACTCTGCAGATGCAGGCTGGAGAAAGCAAAACTATGGAGGTCCTTTTCCTACCCTCTTACGCTACAAACAAGACATTAACATGGACCAGCTCCAATACGGCAGTAGCCTCCGTTAGTAACGGAAAGGTGACGGCAAAGAAGGCAGGTACGGCAAAGATCACGGTTAAGAGCAACAACGGGAAAACTTCGGTCTGCACTGTCACCGTAAAGGCAAAACCGGCAACCTCCGCAAAGCTTCAGCTTTCCTACACGAAGCTGAATATGACGCCGGGCCAGTCGGTTAAGATGAAGGCATCAAATGCAAAGGGACTTCTTTCCTATGAATCTTCAAACTCCACGTCTGCCCGTGTCATAACCAGAGATGATGAACTGGTTGCATTTCAGCCGGGGAAAGCAATCATAACGGTGAAGGACAGTACAGGAGCGACAGGAACCTGTGAGGTCACGGTGGCATACAAGGCAGGAGAAAATGTACGACTGACCGCACCAAAGACAGAGCTTCGACTGAAGGTAGGACAGAAGTATGCTTGGAAGGCAACGCTCACTCCCAGTACCACAACCGACAAGATCATGTACTATGGCTGGTCCGGAAATGGGGTGATCACATATGATAATGGGTGCATCGTTGCAAAGAAAGCAGGAACGGATACGATCACCGTTCGAACCATGGGAGGAAAGTCGGTATCCTGTAAAGTGACCGTGACCAGATGACCGTGACCAGGCGGCCCTGTTTCGCAGGTAGGGATGATCCAACAGAACAATCTCCAGTTCCCACTTGTAAGCCCCACGGGAAGTGTGGTACATTTATATGAGTAAAATGTGCATGTAAATATTTTGAAATATTCAGATAGGGGAGTGGAAAGAACTATGGCAGATAAGATTACAGGAATCATCCATCAGACGGAAAGCTTCGGCGCGGTTGACGGACCGGGCATCCGTTTTATCGTATTTATGCAGGGCTGCAATTATCGTTGCCGGTACTGCCATAATCCGGAGACCTGGGCCATGACCGGAGGCGAGGAACGTACTCCGGAGGATGTGCTGGAGCAGGCAATGCGCTATAAGGCATACTGGAGACAGAATGGTGGGATCACGGTCAGCGGCGGAGAAGGTCTGCTGCAGATCGAGTTCGTAACGCGGCTCTTTGAACTGGCGAAGGAGAAGGGTGTGAACACCTGTCTGGATACCTCAGGCGGTCCGTTTACTACAGAAGAGCCCTTCTTCTCACAGTTTGAAAAGCTGGCGGAAGTGACAGACCTGTTCCTGCTGGATCTGAAGCAGATCGATGAAGAGAAGCATAAGAGTCTGACCGGATTTACAAACAAAAATGTACTGGAGCTGGCACAGTATCTGTCGGATCATGATAAGCATATGTGGATCCGTCACGTTCTGGTTCCGGGGATCACTACGGACGAAGGTGATCTGCAGCGACTGGCGGACTTTATTAAAACCCTGAAGACCGTAGACCGGGTGGAGGTTCTTCCGTATCACAGTCTGGGTGTTCCGAAGTATGAGAAGATGGGGATCAAATATACGCTGGATGGGGTTACGGCTCCGTCCGATGAACAGATCAACCGGGCAAAGGAGATCCTGGGAGTCGTTTAGATCCCTATTTGGAGGCAACTTATGGGAACACTGGTGTTTCTGGCGATTTTATGGTATTTTCTGTTCGGAAAGAATAATCCGAATGCATCTCGTACCGTAAATGGGCCGAAGAAAAAATCGAATATTGGCGGACTGATCGGACTGGTGGTGGCCCTTCTCATTCTTGGGATGTCAAGCTGGCATATCGCGCTTCTGCTTTTTGTACTGGGCCTTCCGTTTTTGCTGATCGCGAAGGTGATATCCATGTCCAAAAAGGACGCGGAGCGTGCACAGAGCGAGGAGTATAAGAGTATTCCGGAGGATTTTAAGCTGACGCAGACGGTATCCAAGCGTAGAAAGATCCTGGTGAAGTTCAATAAGGAATATGATCTCAGTCTGACGGATGAGCAGATCGACCGGATCGTGGATGCATCCTATTTCTCCTACAGCTGGGAACGCGAGATCTACGATATGTCAAGAGATTACAGTCATCCGACAGAGTGGTACAGATCGGATACGGTCTGGCTGAGGGCGTACCTTCGGGCATTTCCGATGATGAATATCACGTCGGACTTTGAAATGCAGCGCCGGGTGGTGGAGGATGCTTTCCGGCAGATATTCATTGAACTTCCACCGGGGGACTTCATGACCATCGACAGTGCCATAGAGGAGACCAACAAAAGGTTCTTTACGTTCTTTGACGAAACCACATATATGATAGCTTTTCGTTATATGCAGACGAAGGGGATGAAACTGGATTTCCCAAATGCATTGCATCATAAGATGGAGACGGAGGCCGAACGCCTGGCACGGGAATACGACGAGAAATATGAGGATATAGAGCCCGGAGTGTTTGATCGTGCACCGAATGCTTCCGGAGAAAATAAGAAAGATGACGGACTGCGCAGAGATTTCTGATGCGGTCCGTCATCTTTTATTTTTCACTATTCCGGGGGCCCTCCGTCCTTCGGACTTCTTCATGCTCCGGAGTTCATCGTTCTTCATCATCCGGAACACTTCGTAGGCTTTCGAGTCATGAAAAGAGCGAGATCCGGCGGATATGCCGCTCGTCATTTGAGAAGGGCGTGTCCAGGAAGGTGTCAATGATCATCAGCGCCAGACCGGGGCCGACGACACGCGCCCCCATACAGAGGACATTTGCATCATTATGTTCTCTGGTGGCCTTTGCGGAGAATACATCGTGGCAGAGGGCTGCCCGGATTCCGGATTCTTTATTGGCCGCCATGGACATTCCGATCCCGGTTCCGCAGATCAGGATGCCGAGATCTGCCGATCCGTTCTGAATCTGTTCGGTGACCTTTCTGGCATAGACCGGATAGTCGCAGGAGGATGCATCGTCACATCCCAGATCCGTATATTCTATCCCGCGTTCGGTTAAATGCGCAAGGATCTCCTGTTTCAGTTCATATCCTCCGTGGTCACAGCCGATGGCAAGCTTCATTTCCGGTTCCTCCTCGAATTATATAGAAAAAATCTGTCCTATGTGGTAGTGGTGCGGAATGATTATAGCATGGACCGGATCGGTTCCGCAACCGACTGTCCTGTATTTTGCGCTCCGGCCTGCCCCGGTTCTCCCTGGGTGCCTTTTTCACACAGTGATCACCCGGTGGCCTGCAGCCTTGATCAGCCGGTTCATGATCGCAGAGCCGAGAGCATCCCGCCGGAAGCTTTCGCTGTAAATGGTGTCACATTTCAGATCATCGCAGGTGCGCAGCGCACCATAGAGATGCTGGGCGACAGTCTGTCCGTCATCGGTATCTCCCAGGGTGATCCTGTGAAAATGCGGGTCTTCAGCCAGCGAATCATAGGCAGAGCTGCTTTCCCCGGTTGTAAGAACCGCCGTGATATGACCGGCCTTCAGAGCCTCCGATGCAAGCTCCAGGATCTTTGAAGTGACGGCAGGAGTGATCTCCTGGGGTTGTGCGGGATCCGTTACGATGGAAAGGATTCCGTGAGGAGCGTAATGTGTATACCGCATTCCGGGGGCCTTGGGGTGCTGCAGCCGGTCAGAAGGATCCGGAAGGGTTCCTTCGACTGTTTCCTCCAACGTGATCAGGGTGGGATCCAGGCGGACCTCCCCCACGATGGCTTCCAGCATGGCCCTGGTGATGAACCCGGGGCGAAGGATCATGGGAATCTCCTCCGTCAGATCAACGATGGTGGATTCGATACCGATCCCCACCGGACCACCGTCCAGTATCATGTCAATCTCTCCCGAAAGGTCCTCTGCCACGTGCGATGCTGTGGTGGGCGACGGCCGTCCGGAACGATTGGCACTGGGGGCGGCTACGTAAACCCCGGCCTGCCGGATCATTTCCATGGCGGCGGGATGGGACGGCATGCGGATCGCCACGGTATCCAGGCCGCCTGTGGTCGCATCCGGTACCAGAGGCTTCTTCTTAAGAATAATGGTCAGCGGGCCGGGCCAAAAGGCTTCGATCAGCATTTCAGCCTTGGGAGGAACTTCTTCCGCCAGCTCCCGGACATCCTTTTTGTCAGCGATGTGAACGATGAGCGGGTTGTCGGAGGGGCGTCCCTTGGCAGCGTAGATCCGTGCCGATGCGGAGGGATCCAGCGCATCTCCTCCCAGTCCGTAAACGGTCTCCGTAGGAAAAGCAACCAGTCCGCCGCGTCTCAGAATGTCGGCCGCGGTGCGGATCGCGTCAGAATTGTTACATTTTTCAAATAATGTGTTCATAAAAAACGTTCCTGTTGTGATAATTTCTTCTATAATGTATATCACTTTCCGAAACCCGTGACAAGAGGCGGATTTATAATTTGTGTAATAATTATGAAATGATTGACATTTCCTTCGGGAATGAATACTATAGAGATGGAGACTGTAGGAAATACGCGGGGTTTCACGTGTTCCCTCAATTTTTTCGAGAAAGGTGTTGACATACATATTGCAAGTTGTTATAATCAACCTGTAACAAAAATGTAACAAATTGAAATAATTTTTAAAATTTATTTAATATATACCACAATATATTGAGTTATGTAAATCTTCAGGAGGTAAATCATGTACAAGCGGTCCAAGAAGCTTCTGGTAACAGGACTCACGACAGCATTAATTCTTTCATCGATGGTCATCCCCGTATCCGCAACAGGGGATTTCAGCAGTATCAGTATTTCCGCACAGGTTGAGGAATATATCACAGCATCTACGGACCAGGATCCGGTAGCTGCTCTGGTTGGAGAAACAAAGGTGGATGCTCCTGCTTCTGCAGCTGATCGGGTGATCGCTGAGAAGGAGAAGAAGGAGACGACAGCCTTAACAAAGGAGAAATCCGAAGCATCTACCGAGGCGGGAACGGAAGAGCAGAAGGAAGAGAAAAAAGAAGAGAAGAAAGAAGAAGAGAAGAAGGAAGAAAAGCAGGAAGAGCAGGAAAAGCAGGAAGCTAAGGTAGATACGATCAAGTACCCTCAGTTCAAGGACCGTGTGATCGTTACGGTAAGTGAGGGAGGCGTCCTGAATATCCGCGAATCGGCTGATCCGGAAGCAGAGATCGTTGGAACCATCGATCGTGCCGGTATAGCTCTTGTAGAAGAGAAGGGCAGCGAATGGAGCAAGATCGGTTCCGGTAACTGCGAGGGATATGTTAAGAACGAGTTCATACGGTTTGGCGATGATGCCGGCGCATGGGCTGAGGAGAACGGAATCCCCAAGTATATCAAGGTTCAGAATTCCGGACTTCGTGTTCGTAAGGAAGCATCCACAGATGCAGATATTCTGGATGCAGTCTATGAGAATGAAACATATTCTGTACTCAGCCAGCAGGATGACTGGGTAGAGATTGAGATGTATGATGGAACCACCGGATACGTAAATGATGATTACGTAGAGGTTCGCTTCGAAACTCCGTGGGCGAAGACCGTGGAAGAGATCGAAGAGATGCGTCGGGCTGAGGAAGAGGATGCCCGCCGCGAGCAGGAGAGACTGGAAGCTGAGAGAAAGGCTGCTGAGGAAGCAGAGAGACAGGAGCAGGAAGAGGAAGAGGCTGAAAATGAATCCTCCGAATCCGAATCCTCCGAATCGGAGTCCGGCTCCGGATCCGAACGTGCTGAGCGTTCCGCAGAGCGGATCGAACGTACGGAAGAGATCAAGAAAGAGAACGAGAATACCATCACTGCTGAAGAAGAGGAAGAGGAGTCCGGTGTATCGGCATCTACCAATTCCGATCTGAGAACAAGCATGGTTGAATATGCAAAGCAGTTCCTTGGAAATCCGTATGTATGGGGCGGAACATCCCTGACAAACGGCTGTGACTGCTCCGGATTTACGATGAAGATCTACGAGCATTTCGGATACAGCATTCCGCGTGCCGGCGGACAGAGAACCTATGGTAAGCTGATCAAGGTATCAGAGGCACAGCCCGGTGACCTGATCTTCTATGACGGACACGTTACCATGTATATCGGTGGCGGCAAGGTAATCCACTCCAGCAGCCCGTCTACAGGTATTATCATATCCTCACTGTCCTACAGTGGTACACCGCTCTTCGGAAGAAACATTATTGATGCTAACTAATTTTTGAATTTCTCATAATCACCTCCCGGAAGCCGTTTCCTCACAAATTGTGAGGGGCGGCTTCCTCGTCTTTGTGAGGACAACTTCCTCGTCTTTTGCGAGGTGGAATTGTCTAACTCTTTTACGGCGCTGAAAAGATAGAATATGCCCGACAAAGATACGTTCGGTTTACTATAATCCGGGTCAAAAATGCAACCGGAATTGTGGATAACTTTAGCAAAAAATGTGACGGATTTACGTTATTCACAAAGTTATCCACATTGTCAACAAATATTATGACTTGACATAACGTTTTCGATTCCTGTTCGAATCCTGCTTTCGTGCGAAAAGGAAGTGTCATTTTTCTGTCATTTTGAATACGGAAGAATCAGTGGTTTTGAGCAAAATACCCCATGACTGCGGAAATTGTCAGACAAAAATTCCCCCAATTCTGTTGATAGATACGCGGTTCTATGATACAATTACTTCGTGGGGGAGACTATGCTTTCCGAAGCACGTTCCCTGAATTTCTTGAGGAGAAGGAGTGATTATTATGAATTACATGATCAGCGGAAAGAACATTGATGTAACTGAGGGATTGAAGCAGGCGGTTTACGATAAATTAGGGAGGTTGGAAAAGTTCTTTAATGAAGATACAAATGCGCAGGTGACATTTTCGGTTGAGAAGGAACGCCAGAAGATCGAGGTTACGATCCCGATGAAGGGACATATCATCCGCGCAGAGCAGGTAAGTGACGATATGTATGTTTCCATCGATATGGTGGTTGAGATCATTGAACGTCAGGTTACCAGATATAAGAAGAGGATCATAGATCAGGAACAGGATGCGGCATATTTCCAGAATCAGTTCCTGGAGGAAGAGGATGACGCAGATGATGATATCAGTATTATCCGAAGCAAGCGTTTTGCAGTAAAGCCCATGTATCCCGAAGATGCATGCGTACAGATGGAACTCCTCGGACACAGCTTCTATGTATTCCGTAACGCAGAGACGGATGAGGTAAATGTAGTTTATAAGAGAAAAGGAAATACATACGGTTTGATCGAGCCGGAATTTTAATGCGATAGATCAGGGCGGGCCAGCAGGGCCCGCTCTTTTTTGGTATGACGGGGCATCCATCGTATTTAGTTCTTGCATTACTCTTCCCAAAATGCTATATTACTAAGATAGCGTAACTATGCGATATTTCAGGAGGTAAAAAATGGGTCTTGGAACAATGCTGTTCGGTACACACAGCGAACGAGAATTGAAAAGAATTGATCCCATCATCAAGAAGATCGAATCGATGGATGAGGAAATGCAGGGGTTGTCCGATGAACAGCTGAAAGCAAAGACAGAAGAGTTTAAGAAACGTCTTGCAGATGGCGAAACACTTGACGATATCCTTCCGGAGGCATTCGCGGTAGTGCGCGAAGCGGATAGCCGTGTGCTGGGGCTGAAGCCCTTCCGTGTACAGCTGATCGGTGGTGTGATCCTGCATCAGGGTCGTATCGCAGAGATGCGTACCGGTGAAGGTAAGACGCTGGTTTCCACACTTCCGGCATATCTGAATGCACTGGCCGGACAGGGCGTGCATATTGTCACGGTCAATGATTATCTGGCTAATCGTGACGCAGAGTGGATGGGTGCTGTTCACCGGTTCCTGGGTCTTACCGTCGGTGTCATCCTGAACTCGATGGAAAATGATCAGCGCAGGGAGGCATATAACTGCGATATTACCTATATTACCAACAATGAGCTGGGATTCGATTATCTGCGTGACAACATGGTCATTTATAAGGAGAATCTGGTTCAGCGCGGACTCCATTATGCGATCATCGATGAGGTGGACTCGGTCCTGATCGATGAGGCCCGGACACCGCTTATCATTTCCGGTCAGAGCGGTAAGTCCACGGATATCTATAAAATGTGCGACTACATCGCCCGCCGTATGAAGCGGGGTACCGCTTCCACGGAGATCAGCAAGATGGATGCCATCATGGGAAATTCCGTGAAAGAGGACGGAGACTATCTGGTCAATGAGAAGGACAAATATGTAGTCCTGACGGAACAGGGTGTGGCCGAGATTGAGAAATTCTTCCATATAGAGAACCTGGCCGATTCCGAGAATATCGACATTCAGCATACCATGCTTCAGGCTTTGAAGGCACATGCCCTGATGCACAGAGATCAGGATTATGTGGTAAAGGATGATGAGGTTCTGATTGTCGACGAATTTACCGGACGTATCATGCCGGGACGTCGTTTCAATGATGGTCTGCATCAGTGTATTGAAGCAAAGGAAAATGTAAAGGTGAAGCGGGAGTCCAAGACTCTGGCCACCATCACCTTCCAGAACTTCTTTAATAAATATGAAAAGAAAGCCGGCATGACCGGTACGGCCCAGACGGAGGAGAACGAGTTCCGTGAGATCTACAGCATGGACGTAGTTGTGGTTCCCACCAACCTTCCGATCGCACGTATCGATCAGGATGATGCCATATTCAAGACCAAGAAGGAGAAGCTGAATGCGATCATCGAGGAGGTGGCTGAAACCCATGCCAAGGGTCAGCCGGTCCTGGTCGGTACCGTAAATATCGATTCCTCCGAGGAGATCAGCCGTCTGCTTCAAAAGAGAGGCATACAGCACAAGGTACTGAATGCGAAGTTCCATGAGATGGAGGCTGAGATCATCAAGGATGCAGGTCAGCGGGGAAATGTAACCATCGCAACCAACATGGCCGGTCGTGGAACCGATATCAAGCTGGGAGAGGGCGTTAAGGAGCTGGGTGGCCTGAAGGTCA
>CADBOW010000066.1 GCA_902796375.1 uncultured Lachnospiraceae bacterium
GACAGCGGGCCGGGGGTAGATGAGGAGGAGCTTCCGCTGATCACGGAGAAGTATTATCGTGGAGGAAATGCCGGGGATCAGAGCGGATACGGAGTCGGAATGTACCTTGTGAAATCCTATATGGAAAAGCAGGGCGGAGGCATTGATTATTATAACGACAAAGGTTTTGTCGTGGAGCTGTATGTAAAGAAGGTGTGACCGGATCCCTGATCCGGAGGAGCACCGGAATAAAGAATGTGAGGAACAAAAAGCCGATCTGCGACGGTATGGAGTGTGCCGCGTCAGCCGACTTCCGTTGAAAGAGATATGAACGAGATTAAGTATAAACTGATCCGCTCAAAAAGAAGAACCATGGGTCTGGAGGTAAGAACCGAGGGAGTGATCGTGCGTGCACCGAAATACACTCCCATGGAAGAGATCGAGGCCTTCATAGCCAGGAATCTGGGGTGGATCAGAAAACACAGTATAAAAGCCGAGCAGAGAAGGCAGAAGCAGGCGGAACTGAAGCCTCTGACCATGGAGGAGATCCGTGCCATCGCCGAGAAGGCTTCGCAGGTGATCCCGGAACGGGTCAGGCATTATGCACCCCTGATCGGAGTCACCTATGGCAGGATCACCATACGGAATCAGCGCTCGAAGTGGGGCAGCTGTTCCGCGAAGGGAAATCTGAACTTCAACTGTCTCCTGATGCTTGCTCCGCCGGAGGTGCTGGACAGCGTTGTGGTACACGAGCTGTGTCACAGGAAATATATGGATCATTCCAAGGAATTCTATGCGGAGGTGCTTCGGGTTTTTCCGGAGTACAGAAAATGGGATCATTGGCTGAAGGAGGAAGGACATCTGATCCTGAGCCGTATGAGATCATAAAAAAGTGTGTCATTCGTCGGTTTGAATGACACACTTTTTTGATGCCCCGGATCAGTGGGAAATGGGGATCAGATAGATTTTTACGATAGGATCATCCATGCGGATGTTTGTTACCGCATTTTTGATATCCCAGTTCTGCTGCCAGAACTTATCCTCGGAAGGCGTATCTCCCCAGAAGAGACCGATATGGCAGTCCTCCCCGGGATTCCAGTGGGGCTCCAGATACAGGATGTCGCCCTTCCTGGCATGACCGCTGGCCAGAAGATCATCGATGGAATCGAAGGTCTCATATTTGATATAGCCGCTGGTACAGAGCCTCAGGTAATTATCCGCATTTGCGTAGCCGCCGCGGCCCCCCATGTCCGCCACCTTATCGATGTCTCCGCCGGCGGATTTCAGCAGGTGAGCAATAAAACCGGCACAGTTCATGTGGCTGTCCTCGCCGTATTCGCCGTAGGGGCGGATCAGCATTTCCGGTGAATCCGGATAATCCGTCATGGGATTGAAGTTGGTCTGGTAGTAATAATCCGATTCATGATCCAGCATCCATCCCAGCAGATCCGTACATCCCAGGTACTGATCGATGGTGGGCGTGCCGTCGATGACGGCGCCGCTCATATCCATATGATATTCGTCGCCTTCGATGGTGATGTAGGCACCCGGATGCAGCTTTCCGTCGCTTTCCGCGTAGTAGCGCTTGCCGTCGGCCTCCTGCCATCCGGAAGCGGGAGTCAGTGCTCCGTCCGCATCGGCTGAGTAGAGGTAACCGTCATGGGAGATGATGGTATTCTTTACGATATTTCCCTCGTGATCCACATAGATCTTTTTGCCGTCCACGGTAGTGATCTCATTTTTGGGAAGCACCTGTTCGGTTGTGGCTTCCGTGGTTTTTGCCGCAGTTGTGGCAGCGGGCTGAACCGTGGAAGGCGTCACGGTCTGATGGGAAGAGGGAGTGACGGAGGATTCGGAGGTCTGCTCCATGCTGTTTCCGGGTTCCTCTGTATCCTTCGGATTTCCCTTGAACAGAGATATGGTCAGGAATATGATCAGGGCAAGAACGACGCCGATGGCAGAGAAAAGGATGATCCGGTTCCTGCGCACGATCGCCTGCCGTCTGCGAAGCCTGGCTTCCCGTTCCTCCCGTGACAATGGCGGGCGGTTTCCTCCCTGACGCTGCGGGTTGCCGGTTCTGCTGCCTGTCGGCCGTGGGCTTCCGGTCCTGCCGCCGCCTGTCCGCTGCGGGTTCCCGGCTTTGCTGCTGCCCGTCGGTCGTGGGCTTCCGGTTCTGCCGGGTTTCTGTGTGTTGTTTGTTTGATCGTTCATTTTGCTGTCCTTTGCTTAATTTCCGTCGATGGGAAGAAGATATACCTTGGCGATGGGAGAGGTCATGGTGATCTCGGTTGTGCGGCATCCTCCCCGGTCGATGCTCCAGAGCTTGTTATCGGAGGAACTGGTTCCCCAGAACACACCTACATGGCAGTCCGGAGTTTCCCCGGTGGATTCGCTGTCTTCACCTTCTCCATCTTCTCCGCCTTCTTCATCCTCTTTTACAGGGTAAAGGTAAATGATGTCTCCCTTCTTTGCCTTACCGGAAGCCAGAAGCTCCTCCACACTGTCAAAGACTTCATATTTGACCAGGTCACGAAGAGCGAGATAGAGGTAGCTGTCCGCATCCCCGTATTTCGCTTCCAGCCCCATGTCCGAAAGCTTGTCCAGATCGCCGCCTGCTCCCTTCAGAAGGCTGGCAACAAAGCCGGAGCAGTTCATGCCGCTGTCCTCACCGTATTCACCAT
The DNA here is from genome assembly GCA_902796375.1 of uncultured Lachnospiraceae bacterium. Classification (GTDB taxonomy): domain Bacteria; phylum Bacillota; class Clostridia; order Lachnospirales; family Lachnospiraceae; genus Eubacterium_Q. The sequence continues at coordinate 2,661 of CADBOW010000066.1, forward strand.
AGGGCTTGATCAGCTCTTCGGGAGTCTCTATATTTTCCCAGATTCCCCGGTAGGGAGTCTTGAAGTAGTAATCGCTGTAATGATCCTCCATCCATTTCAGAAGTCCGCTGCAGCCCATATACTGGTCGATGGTGGGCTTTCCGTCGATTATATATCCGCCGGCGGTAAAATGGTACACCTGATCGTTGATCACGGCGTCCTGATCCAGATAGGTCCTGCCGTTTTCCTCGGCATAGTATTTCCGGCCGTCCTTTTCGATCCAGCCCTTTGCTTCCGTGACATTTCCGTCCGCAGCCACGTTGTAGAGATATCCTTCATGGATGATCAGCGTATTGACTGCCATGGCGCCCTCCGGATCCAGGTAGTAGCGCATGTCGTCCTGATTTACGATCTTATCCTTGATGAGCGTACCGTCCTGCTCGCCGTAATACTTCTTTCCGTCAATCTCGGCCCAGCCGTGATAGGGGGTTTTCTTTCCGGCGCTGTCGGTGGAGTACAGCTTGTTCCCATCGATCACATAGGCGACAATCTCGGGCTGCGTTGTGGCTACCATGACAGTGCTGGCTTCCGCCTGCTTTGTGGCTTCCGTTGTGGTCTCCGTTTCCTTCTTGTCATTGATCAGCATGGGACGAAGGAATACGAAGAAGGCAACGACCATGCCGGTAAAAAGAAGGATGCTCAGGATCAGGAGCAGCTGCTTGGCCGTCTTCCTGCGCCGGGCCTCTTTCTTCTGCTGGATCCTCTGCCTGGAAATGATCGCGCGTTGATCCAGGATCTCTTCGTCTCTGTTTGTTCTGTTCTTGCTCATTTTCTTATCCGTCCTTGTAATTTAGCATGGGTGACAGTCTGCCGCATCCGGTTCCGCGGGTTGGGCAACTGTATCAGTTTATCATAATGCTTTCCGTGATTCAACAGGTGTTCGATCAAAAATAATAGGTAGGCGTCACCATGGAAATGATCCGGAAGGCTCGGTCGAAGGAGGTGATATCAAAGAGCACTCCTCCGAAAATGATGGACATGGTGATCAGAATGGGAAGCACCTTCTGATAGACAGAGCTGCTTCGGATGATCACACTCAGGATCAGCGAGTATGCGATGCAGATCAGTGTATATAATGCAACCTGCCCCAGGATCGCAAGACCGTTTCCGCCTTCTGTGATCCACAGGACCGGCCAGGTGATCAGTGACATGGGTATAATGCAGGATATGATATGGAGCAGACGCATATAATAGCGTTCCGGTCCGCGAAGCCTTAGATAGAGCCGTTCCTCGGAATCCTTCAGGAAGGTGGCGATCCCGATGAGGCCTGCAGTCAGGATGAAGAGGCCGGCCAGCTTCCGGACCGGGATCTCCACCTTCTCCTCCCGGGTCAGTTCATTATATACATCACCGGACAGATCCTCCACCCGGAAGATTTCATTTCCGTTGCGGAATTCTGCATAGACCCGGTCAAGGGCATCGTACAGCTGCTGCTGATCCGGCAGCTGGTAGAGCTCGCTGTCGGCCATTTTCTGCTTCAGGATCCGGAGCACACTGAACCGGAACACATGAGCGAAGATCTCGTCCCGGCTGAGAGAGGGCAGCATGGAAGCACTTGTGGTGTAGACCTGGATCGGGGTTTTGGTTCCGATGTTGACCGAGTTTTCGGCGAAACCCATGGGGATCACTATACCGAAGTTTGCCTCTTCCTCGGAAATGCGTTCATACATGGCATCCCGGTCCTCTACCCGGTAGAAGTGGAAGATGGATTTTGAGGTGCATAGCTCCTCCACCATCTGCTGCGTATCCGGATCCTCGTCTTCACAGAGGATGGCCACGGGAAGATACAGGGATTTCCGGGCGGAGGGAACCTGTCGATAGATCACGGCAAGAAGAAGCAGGACCGCCAGCATGGCGATATTCACCGGCTGCGTGATACTGCGCTTCAGCAATATGAAGAATCGATTGAAGAAAAGCTTCATGGTTTCCTATCCTCTTAAAACAGTGTATTCTGCATCAGTCGGATCATTCCGGCGACGGGATTCCAGGCTGCAATATCCTGCAGGAATTTAGGCAGGAACTCAATGGGGATCAGGCCGCCGGACAGGTACATCAGAAGTATGATGCCGATGAGAATGATCAGATTTGAATATACGGGGTTTCTTGCACTATATGCCAGTAACAGGATAAATGCACCGATGAGCATCAGGATCGGCAGGATCAGGGCCAGAGCGGTGAACTTCGGCGAGAGTCCGGCGATCAGAAGTCCGGTGAAAATGATCAGAAAGGAGGCGTAGAGAAGAAATACGGTGCTGATCCATTCACTGATCAGGATCCCGCCCTTCTTCAGACCGCAGCCCCGCTGACGGATCACATAGGCATGCTTCTTTCCCTGATAGAAAGCAGTCAGGATAAAGCAGAGCAGACACAGGACCAGAAGAGAGTAGCTTCCGGCCAGCTGTCTGGTGAGGGGAAGTCCTGTGAGGTCATCAAAGGACCTGGATTCAAAAAGCTCGTCTCGGGCCAGAACATATGTCAGGTTTCCATGTGTGACTCCGTCTGTAAAATCCGAAGCCGCCTCCTGGTCTATGGGGAGCTGGCTGTTCAGCGTCTTCAGGGCAAATTCTATGGCCTGTGAGGTCCCCAGCATGTCGGCACCTGCCAGAAGGAGATCGTTGATGATATGTTCCTCCAGGGTGTCATTGTTCTGGAAGACGATTCGGACCGGTTTGGCGTTCTTTCCGTCAATGATGGAGTTGACGAAATCGTCGGGAATGATGATGAGTGCGGTGATGGTATTCTCCTTCAGTGCCTGATAGCCTTCCTCTGCCGAAGCCATTTCCCTGATGTCAAGGGTTTCCCGGAAGGACTTCATATCCTCCATAAGCTTCATACCGAAATTGCCATAGGTTGAATCGGAGGACATGATCAGGCCCACGGGAACCTTTTCATACTGGTTCGGATTAAAGAAGAGCTGCTCACCGTTTTTGATGACCACCAGAGATACCAGAAGAAACAAAAGGGTATAGAGAACCGTGGCGGGTAAAATGTGTATCGCCCGCCTAAGATCCGTTGTTATGGTTCGTTTCAACTGGGAAAGGTTCATGGGATCAGGATCTCCTTAACAGCTCGGATATGGATATGTCTGCAGGATAATCCCGAAGACTGGTGCATTGCTGCTCATGCAGCAGCCATACCTCATCACAGAATTCGAACAGTTTCTCTTCGTGGGATGCGATCACAAGGATCCCTCCGTTGGAACGGAAAGAGAAGATATAATCCCGGATGGATTCCTTGGCTACGATATCGAGAGCAGCCAGAGGTTCGTCCAGGAGCAGAAGCGTCGGTTTGTTGATCAGAACGGTGGCGATGGATAATCGTTTCTTCATACCACCGGACATACTGCGGACCGGAACCTCCAGAAAGGTGTGAACACCGAGAATGGACAGATTAGTATTGGTCAGAGTGTCATAGATCGCAGCCTTGTCCAGTGGAGTCCACAGACGAATGTTGTCCATGGCGGACAGCTCATCGATCAGTGCATTTTCCTGAGTCACATAGCCGATGGAACGCTGGAACAGTCTGGGATCTTCATGATAGGTTTTGCCGTTCAGGCGTATCGATCCGCCGCTTACGGATTTTGCGCCGGCGATGGCGGAAAGGATCGTGGATTTCCCGGAACCGTTCAGTCCCAGAAGTCCGATGGCCTGTCCCGGGCGGGCAGAGAAGGTAACATCCTTCAGGATATCCTTCTTTCTGTATTTTAATAACACATGCTCCAGTTCCAGCATGATGTCCTCCTCTTAATATGTGAGATCTTCTTCGATCACATGAAAATCCAGATAATCGAAATCTATGTCCTCTATGAAGCTGTCGGCGGTGAAACGTGTTCTGGCGTGGCGGATGAAATCCTTCTTGTTCAGCTCCAGCCAGATGGGGATCGCCAGATCCAGACGGTGACAGCCTTCCTCCAGCGCTTTATAAACCTTATGGGTCCGGGTTTCCTCCGGCTCGTCCAGTTCGACCACGGTATCCCTTATGAGATGCGTGTCTTTTATGATCTTCATCCAAACACGAAACATTTTCTTCTTTATTTCTCCTTTGATTTGGAGTATGATATTATGGTGTTTCAGAGATATATTTGAATAAATTTTTAACATAATATGTCAAAGTTTTTTAAATAATTCTCAATAAGTATATCACAAAATCAACATAATAAAAGATTAAAGTTGTTCCATACTTGATGATGGTCGGATCAAATGGCTGACGGATCAGCTGGTTGTGAAGCACGGACCGAGGAAGGAGGCATGCAATATGAATGATGAATTTGGTACTTTTTCATATGGAGATGACGGAAGAAAGGGATTTGGCGAGCAGCCGAAGCCGGAGAAGAAGAAATGGCAGCCGGAACCATATCGTGAGAAGATCACATCAGCTGAAAACTATAACCCGATGGATTATTCCAGACAGGACTCTTTAGTCCCCTCTGAGAGGTATACACAGCAGAACAGAACGGGAACGGAGCGTTTTGCTCCTGCCGGAGCAGTGGGAAGAACGGCAGGAACGACAGGAACGGAGCGGTTCGCACCGGCAGGAGCGGCAGGAACGGAGCGGTTCGCACCGGCCGGAACGGCAGGAACGGAGCGGTACACACCGGCGGGAACGACAGGAACGGAGCGGTTCGCACCGGGCAGAGCGGCAGGAACACAGCAGTACACATCTTCCGCACCGACATTTACATCCGCAGGGCCGGAGCCGGATCGGTATCCCCAGGTCAGAACTCCGAAGCCGGAGAGCCCGGAGCCGCCGAAGCATGAGAAGAGGAAGAAGGATTCCTTCGGAAAGAAGCTGCTTCTTACGGCAGTGCTGGGACTGGTATTCGGACTGGTGGGCGGAGGCGCATTTCTTGCACTGAATGCAAGCAATATCTTCGGCAAGGCAGAGAAGGAAGACAGCGGAATGACGAAGGTGACCGTGGCTTCTTCGGAAAAGACCACGGAAAGCTCCGGTTCGGATGTGACGGTGAAAGATCAGGAAACGGTAGGTGATAAGGAAGCATCCTCCACAACCATCAACTATGATGTGGCTGAGGTGGTCAAGAAGGCTCAGCCGTCCATCGTTTCCATTACAACGAAGACGAAACAGCAGTATCAGTATTTCTATCAGCAGTTTGAGCAGGAAGCGGAAGGCGCCGGATCGGGAATCATCATCGGATGTGATTCGGATGAACCGAAGCTTTATATCGCTACGAATCATCACGTGATCGAGGGCGCCAACGAGATCAATGTCGGCTTCTGCGACGGTCAGGTGATCAAGGCAAAGGTGAAGGGCTCGGACAAGACAAATGATGTGGCTGTGGTTGAGGTTGATATGAATGATATCCCGGATTCCACAAAGGAAGCAATCTCCTATGCGGCCATCGGAAATTCAGATGAGCTTCAGGTGGGTGAGCCGGCCATCGCCATCGGAAATGCACTTGGTTACGGTCAGTCCGTAACGGTAGGATATATCAGCGCTCTGGATCGGTCCATCACCGGAAGTGAGGGAACCTTCATCCAGACGGATGCTGCCATCAATCCCGGAAACAGCGGCGGCGCCCTGATCAATGCAAAGGGTGAGGTGATCGGGATCAATTCCGTAAAATATGTGGACAGCAAGGTAGAAGGTATGGGATTCTCCATTCCGATCAACCGTGCGATCTCCATCATCGAAACCATTGTGGACGGAAAGACCAGCGGCAAGGTATATATCGGTATCAGCGGAGCGAACATCAACTCCGAATACTCACAGATCTACGGATTTCCTCAGGGTGCATACGTAAAGCAGGTGAATTCCGGATCACCGGCAGAGGAAGCCGGGATTCATGAAGGAGACATCCTGGTATCTGTGAACGATACGGATACGCTGACCATGGAGAATCTGATCAATGAGCTTCAGAAATATCCGGCAGGAACTGAGGTGAGCATCGGATTATACCGTGCGAACACCCAGGGACAGTATGAATATATCACTCTGAAGGTGATCACTGCAGAGGAGTAAACAGAGATTCATGTACAAATTAATCGCAACCGATCATAGGGCCAGAAGCGGACGCTTCATTACGCCCCATGGCGAGATCGAAACGCCGGTTTTCATGAATGTGGGAACCGTGGCGGCCATCAAAGGAGCAGTGAGTGCCGAGGACCTGGAGGGAATCGGCACTCAGGTTCTGCTTTGCAATACGTATCATCTGCATGTCCGTCCGGGGGATTCCCTGGTAAAGGAGCTGGGCGGGCTGCAGGATTTCACCACCTGGCATGGTCCCATCCTTACGGATTCGGGAGGATTCCAGGTGTATTCGCTTGCAAAGCTTCGCGCCATTAAGGAGGAAGGCGTGTCCTTCCAGTCACATATCGACGGCAGCAGAATATTCATGGGACCGGAGGAGAGCATGACGATCCAGTCAAATCTGGGTTCCACCATAGCCATGGCATTTGATGAATGTCCTCCGGCCAAGGCGGACAGATCCTATATCCAGCCTTCTGTGGAACGGACCTATCGCTGGCTGCTCCGGTGCAGGGATAAGATCGAGGAACTGAACCGGATGCCGGGAACCGTGAATCCCCGGCAGTATCTCTTCGGGATCAACCAGGGCGGGATCATAGAGGATATCCGTATCGATCATGCGAGAAGGATCGCCGAGCTGGATCTTCCCGGCTATGCCATCGGAGGACTGGCGGTGGGAGAAACCCATGAGGAAATGTACCGGATCCTGGATGTTACGGTGCCGCACCTGCCACAGGACAAACCGGTCTATCTGATGGGTGTCGGAACGCCGGAGAATATCCTGGAAGCCGTGAAACGGGGAGTGGACTTCTTTGACTGCGTCTACCCGAGCAGGAACGGAAGGCACGGTCAGGTATATACGCATTTCGGAAAGCTGAATCTGAAGAATAAGTGCTATGAGAAGGATCTGAGGCCCATCGAGGAGGGCTGCGGATGCCCCGCATGCCGCAGATACAGCCGCGCATACATACGTCATCTGCTGAAGGCGGGAGAAATGCTGGGTCTGCGGCTTGCGGTACTGCATAACCTGTATTTCTACAATCATCTCATGGAGGATATCCGGACTGCGATCCGGGAACAGAGATATCAGTCCTTCATGGAAGATACGCTGTATCTTATGAAACAGGGACGATCGGAAACGAATTAAATTTTAAGGTTGCACTTTTCAATAAAATAAAGTAATATATAGAAACGTATTTTATTAAGGATAAGGAGACTAGAAATGAGTGTATTATTGAGTGGCAGTTCAGGCTCTACAGGCGGCAGTATGTTGATGATCGTTTTATACCTTGTATTCTTCGTAGGACTTATGTATTTCCTTATGATCCGTCCGCAGAAGAAGCAGCAGAAGAAGCAGGATGAACTGCAGAATTCTCTGGAACCGGGTGATAATATCATGACTACCAGCGGATTCTTCGGCACTATTCTTGACATTGTAGATGATACTACTGTGATCGTTGAATTCGGAAATAACAAGAACTGTCGTATCCCCATGCATAAGCGTGCCATCGCCGAGGTTGAGAAGGCAGGAGCCGGCGAGGTGCGTGAGGAGGAGACAAAGGCTATCGCTA
>CADBOW010000067.1 GCA_902796375.1 uncultured Lachnospiraceae bacterium
CGTATCGAAGTGGTCATAACGGGGCTGACTCGAAATCAGTTTGCCGGGCAACCGGCACGAGGGTTCGAATCCCTCCGACTCCGCACATACCGGGAACCCGGAGCATCCGGGAACCCGGTTTTTTTGCGCGATACGGCCGACAAGCGGGCGCTGCAGCAGGATGTCACTCTCTCAACCCTATGAAAACAATGGCAATCATACGCTGTTTATGTTAAAATATCCATGTATCTGTCAGAAAAGGAGGGTTGCAACGGGATGCTTGTCTATTATTTTGTTTCGTTCGGATTCTCTTTGCTGTTCACCCTGCTTTATGTTCTGATCTGGCATAAGCATTTTGATGTGCATTTCACATTGCTTTTCACCTTTATTCCCATTTCAAACCTGGGCTTTGTCCTTCGAGCGATATCCAATAACCTGGGGCAGGCCATAGTGGCAAATGATATCATTTATCTTGGATCCACATTTCTGACGCTGTTTATCATGATGTGTATTTTTGATCGCTGCAATATCGAACTTCCCAGGTGGGCGCGGATCGCATTTTTCCTTCTCACCATGGCGGTGTATGGCGGGGCCATCACGGCCGGCTGGTTACCCATATTCTATTCGGATCTTTCGGTCATAAAGCGGGACGGAGTCACGGTTCTGCTGAGGGAATACGGCTTTATGCATACGGTGTTCTATGTGATGGTCATCGTATATGTGATCTTAAGCTTCTGGGCCCTGATCTACAGCTTTGCAAAGAAGAAGGATGTTTCAAACAAAGTGATCAGCCTCATGGCGATTCCGGAGATACTGACAGTATTTGCATATTTCGGAAGCAAGCTGTTCTTCCCGAACCTGGAACCGATGCCCATGACCTTCTGCCTGGCCCAGTTCTTCTATCTGTTTATCGTTCGGGGAATCTGTCTGTATGACGTTTCGGAGACGCACATGGACTCCCTGAAGGAGAGCGGTTCCGCGGGATTCATATCCTTTGATTTCAAGTATCGTTATCTGGGCAGCAATGAAGCTGCACGAAGATTTTTCCCCGAGCTGAATGAGATCAAGGTGGATTCCAAAGCGGAGGATGATCCGTTTCTGTCCCAGCAGGCCGTTAACCGGCTGAAGAGCTTTCTGGAAGATGAGGAAAATGATACATCCTATTATTCCAGAGACGGACGGACCTATCTGATCGATGTGAATTATCTTTATGATGGGAACAGGAAACGGGGATATCGTCTGTTTATCATGGATGATACGAAGAACCAGGATTATATCGCCCTGATCAACCGGTTTAATGCAACGCTCCAGGATGAGGTGGAGGAGAAGACGGCTCATATCAAGGAAATGCATGACAAGCTGATCCTCAGTATGGCGACCCTGGTGGAAAGTCGTGACAACTCAACCGGCGGACATATCCGTCGGACCAGTGACGGTGTAAGATTTCTGGTGGATGAGATGATGAAGAGGAATAAGCTTCATCTGACGCAGGATTTCCGACGGGCGATCATTAAGGCCGCGCCGATGCATGATCTGGGAAAGATCGCCGTCGATGATGCGATCCTTCGGAAGCCCGGACGGTTTGAACCCTGGGAATTTGAGAAGATGAAGATGCATGCAGCAGAAGGCGGGAAGATCGTTCATCAGATCCTGGAAGGAACGGATGATGAGTATTTCCGGAGAATAGCCGAAAATGTGGCCACCTACCACCATGAACGCTGGGACGGCTCCGGTTATCCCAATGGCCTGAAGGGTCTGGAGATACCCCTGGAGGCCAGGATCATGGCCATCGCAGATGTATATGATGCTCTTGTCAGCAAGCGTGTCTACAAGGAGAGCATGTCCTTCGAACAGGCGAACCAGATCATCATGGAGGGCATGGGAAAGCATTTTGATCAGAGACTGGAGGAGTATTATGTGGCGGCCCGACCGAAGCTGGAGGACTACTACAGGAATCTGGAGGAGTGATCCGGATGGCTGTATGGTGAGGCCGGCAGGGCATGGAGCCGGCAGGATATGAATGCAGCAGGACATAAAAATACCGACGGAATCAGCTCCGTCGGTATTTTCTATATCCTGAATTTTTCAAAGGGCCTTTCTTCGAAGGGTCATTCTTCGGATGCTTCCGCGGCAGCGGCTTCCTCGGGAGCCTCTGTTCCCATGAATTCCGTGCAGGTGGCGCTGTTATCGGTGATGCCTTCCCGCTTCAGAACGATCTTCGCTGTCAGGAAGATGATCTTCAGATCCATCCAGAAGGATATGTGATCCACATATTCCACGTCCATTTCAAACTTCTTCTCCCATCCGCCGGAATTCCGTATGGTTGCGCTGGCCAGACCGGTCAGACCCGGTCGAACCTCGTGACGTCTTCTCTGGGTTTCATTATAACGGGGCAGGTATTTCACCAGAAGGGGACGGGGGCCGACGATGGCCATATCTCCCTTGATGATGTTCAGCAGCTCCGGAAGCTCATCCAGAGATGTGGAACGAAGGAGCTTGCCGAAGAAGGGAAGACGATCCTCGTCCGGAAGCAGATTCCCTTCCTCATCCCGCGCATCTGTCATCGTACGGAATTTGTACAGCTTGAAGACCTTCTCATCCCAGCCGGGACGTTCCTGTGTAAAGAAAATGGGTGATCCCAGCTTCAGACGCACCAGGATCGCAACCACCACCAGGATCGGTGAAAGAACGATCAGAGCGGCAGTGGACAGAAATGCATCGATGGGGCGCTTGATATAAGCCTCATAGATTCCTGCCGGTTTATGCTTATGCTTTGCCTTTCGGGCGTCGGATCTGTCCTTGATGAGCGCAATCACAGCGACAACAGCGCTGATGGCGCTGACGATGGACACGAGTTTTTTGATTTTCTTCATAGTATCATCCTAACCATTCTACCGGATTTGGAATACCGGCTGTTCTGAAAATGACCGAAATCATGGAATCATTATACTGTATCACCGAAATCAAGTCAACGAGGAAAGGCGCGACAGACATGGGCAGGACTATGGAGAAACGCAATCTTTTCCTTGTCATTCCCGGGCCGTAATGCTATAATCGAGTGACGTAGGCTTAAAAACAGCTACAATATTATTAAGGGAGCTATAGATATGTATAAGATCGTTCGTAAAGAATCCCTCAATCCGACCGTTTCTCTGATGGAGGTTGAAGCACCCCTGGTGGCACGGAAATGTGAACCGGGTCAGTTCATCATTCTTCGGGCTACGGAAGACGGGGAACGTATCCCGCTTACGATCGCAGGATATGACCGGGAGAAGGGAACCATAACCATCATTTTCCAGATCGTGGGGGGAAGTACGGAAGTACTGAATTCTTTGCAGGAAGGTGAATATATCCAGGATTTTGTAGGCCCTCTGGGGAAAGCCACAGAGATGGACGGACTGAAGAAGGTGGCCGTGGTCGGCGGCGGCGTCGGTTGTGCCATCGCATATCCGGTGGCGAAGAAGTTGCATGAGATCGGCTGCGAGGTGCATTCCATCGTAGGCTTCCGGAGTGAGGACCTGATCATCCTTGAAGATGAATTTAAGGCAGTCAGCGACAAATATGTTCTCATGACCGATGATGGGTCCAAGGGTGAGAAGGGACTGGTTACCGCAGCACTGGAGAAGCTGATCGAATCCGGTGAGCAGTATGATCAGGTGATCACCATCGGGCCTCTGATCATGATGAAGTTTGTAGTGGCTGTGACGAAGAAATACAATGTAAAGACGGTGGTCAGCATGAATCCCATTATGGTTGACGGAACCGGAATGTGCGGCGGATGCCGGCTTACGGTAGGCGGCAAGACCATGTTTGCATGCGTGGACGGCCCCGACTTTGACGGCTTTGAGGTGGACTTCGATGAGGCCATGGCCCGCGGAGCAACCTACAGGCCCTTTGAGCAGAAAGCCAGAGAAGAAACCTGCAACCTGCTTAAGCTATGAGCCATGCAGTCCTGCTGCGACCGGCTTTGTGTGAGCTTGCTCACAGACAAAGCCGTGTCGCTGCAGGACTATACGGCGACAGCCGTGCATCGAGGCGAGCGAAGCGAGCGGAGATGCGGCATGGCGAATAGCGTAGTGACAGCCGTGCATCGAGGCGAGCTTCATTGTTGTATTTTCAATACCGAGAATCATTATAGAGGAGTAACAGAAATGCCCAATATGTCCATGGTAAAGAATCCGATGCCTGCACAGGAACCGGAGGTAAGAAATAAGAATTTTAACGAGGTGGCACTCGGCTATACCGAGGAGCAGGCCATAGATGAGGCGCAGAGATGCCTGAACTGCAAGCATAAGCCCTGTACCGGCGGATGCCCCGTACAGATCGATATCCCTGCATTTATCGCAAAGGTTGCAGAGGGCGATTTCGAAGGCGCATATGAGATCATCACAAGATCCAGTTCCCTTCCTGCGATCTGCGGACGTGTGTGTCCTCAGGAGTCACAGTGCGAGAAATACTGTGTACGGGGGATCAAGGGTGAGCCGGTGGCCATCGGCCGTCTGGAGCGCTTTGTGGCTGACTGGCATATGACTCACAGCAGCGAAGCACCCGTAAAGCCGGAGAGCAACGGCCATAAGGTGGCTGTGATCGGTTCCGGTCCCTCCGGACTTGCATGTGCCGGAGATCTGGCGAAGAAGGGCTATGATGTGACCATCTATGAGGCGCTTCATCTGGCAGGCGGCGTGCTGGCCTACGGTATTCCGGAGTTCCGCCTTCCGAAGGCCATCGTGCAGAAGGAGATCGACGGACTTAAGGCTCTGGGCGTAAAGATCGAAACCAATGTTGTGATCGGCAAGACCATTTCCATCGATGAGCTTTTTGATGAGTTCGGGTTTGAATCCGTATTTATCGGCTCCGGTGCAGGTCTTCCGCGTTTCATGAATATTCCCGGGGAGAATCTGAACGGAGTTTATTCCGCAAATGAATTCCTGACCCGTATCAATCTGATGAAGGCATATAAGGAGGATTCCAAAACTCCAATCAAGCATCCGGAAAGCACGGTAGTGGTGGGCGGCGGAAATGTGGCCATGGATGCGGCCCGCTGCGCAAAGCGTCTCGGCTCCGATGTGACGATCGTTTACCGCCGGACCAAGGCGGAGCTTCCCGCACGTGCCGAGGAGGTGGAGCATGCGGAGGAAGAGGGCATCAAGTTCGCATTCCTGCATAATCCCGTAGAGGTTGAGGGTGAAAATGGATGGGTGAAGGCAGTCCGCTGCCAGGTGATGGAGCTTTCCGATCCGGATGAGTCCGGACGCCGGAAGCCGGTACCGGTAGAGGGACAGTTTATCACGGTTCCCTGCGACTGCATGATCATGTCCATCGGAACATCCCCGAATCCTCTGATCAAATCTACAACCGAAGGTCTCGAGACCCAGAAATGGGGCGGTATCGTGGCAGATGAGACCACCGGTCTTACCTCCCGTAAGGGCGTATATGCCGGCGGAGATGCCGTGACCGGGGCAGCAACCGTAATCCTTGCCATGGGGGCAGGAAAGACAGCTGCTGCTGCCATCGATGCGGACCTGTCCGGCCGGTAGGATTTCAGTCTGAGCCGGCGTTTCGGAACCTTAAGTGTATGGAGTGAATCGTATGGATGAATCGCAGAAAACAGCGCAGGGCGTGATGAAAGC
>CADBOW010000068.1 GCA_902796375.1 uncultured Lachnospiraceae bacterium
ATTTCCTTCAGTGTTCTGGACTTCAGTCCGCCAACATAATCGGAATGGCTATAGTAAATCTTGTCATTCAGCTTGTTGCCGCTTACCTTGACCTTGTCAGCATTGACAACGATCACATAATCACCTGTATCAATGTGCGGGGTGTAGATCGGCTTGTTCTTGCCGCGCAGCACCTTTGCAACCTCGCTTGCGAGGCGTCCCAATGTATGACCTGTAGCGTCAACTACATACCACTTTCTTTCAATCGTCGATGGGCTTGCCATAAAGCTCTTCATCGCAACTTCCTCCTTCAATTCTACGCTTGTAAACAATGAAATCCGATCGGACAGTTTCTTCTGTCCGACATCCTTTCCGCAGTGGTAAATGTCCGAAAACCACACGTAAAGGAAATGTATCCTGAAAACGTTCGTTCCGGGGCATGGTACGAACGATTTTCTCTACCGTCACAGATAAACATTTTATAACACGCATCCGCGTGTGTCAAGGATTATTTTCGCCTTCCCGGTTTCATTTCCGGCGATGCGCTCCCGTCAGACCCGGAGTCCCGGCCGGATCAAGGCGCCATCTTGATCCCTGAGAATACAAGCACCAGAACGATCAGTCCGAAGAATATGCCGAAGCCCATCAGGATCCATTCGGCTCCCGCCTTTTTGCTGAGCTGGCTCACTCTGGCCTGATAGTCGGTGAACTGGGACAGCTTCTGCATTTCCGCCAGGATCCCCGTCTGTTTCTCCGACATTTCATCCAGGAAAACGAATGCCTCGCCTGCCGCCGACTGATCCAGATGTTCCTCCTTGACTCTCTTGTAAAAATCATCGATCTTCCCGATATTATGCTTCAGAAAATGTTCCTCTTCCGCAAATGTGACCACGTCATGCTGTGCTCTGTATTTGCCGTACTTCTCAGGATGCATCAGCACCCTGTAACGCCACTGGGCATTTACCATATCCCGGGCAGATGCAGGCAGCGCAAAGAAAACGCAGACAATAATGACCGGAACCGACGCCACCTTCAGGATCAGATATACGATCCCCCAGAGAGTGTCCTCCGTTCCGAATTCCAGAGCCAGCTGTGTCAACAGAAGCATAAGCGCTGGAAGCAGAAGCATAAACAGGATCACATGAAACCATGCGGTGTTCTTCTCCTTGACCAGAATCTCCTTCCGCCGGGGGATCGTTCCCAGCTGATCCTGATACAGCATACGCGTATGATCGATCTGCTTCTTCAGGGAATTAAAGGAGTCCACATATCCGGAATCCGCGTCACCCATCCAGGCCTTATGCCAGCTTTCCGTTCCCACCTTCGCCCACGGAGGCGGTTCCCAGCCTTTTTTATCGCGGGGATCGATCTCCTCTTCATTCTTCTTCTGTTCTTCCCCTTCCGGTTTTACCAGTTCATAAGCCATAACTACAGCTCCTTCACATCAGGATCTCACTATGCGGATCTCATTCAGTTTTATCCGCATCCTTCTTAATTTTACATACTTCCGGTGAATACTCAATCCCGATCAGTGTCAGCCCGCAGGCCTCCGCCGTAGGACCTGCCTTGCTTCTGTCACAGGCCTCCAGGATCTCCTTCATTTCCTCCGGCTCCCGCAGTCCCATTCCGATTTCCAGCAGAGTCCCGGAAATGATGCGCACCATGTTATACAGGAATCCGGTGCCCTTCACACGGATCCGGACCCTTCGCGGTTCCTCCCTGTCTCTTTCACACCGAAGCTCCGTGATGGTACGGACAGTGGTGGTAGCCTGACTTCCAGCGGAACAGAAGCTGGCGAAATCATGTGTTCCCACCAGATAATCCCCTGCCTTCTGCATCCGGTCCACATCCAGTTTATAGTAGGAAAACTTCGAATAAAGCCGTTCCGTCGGATTAGCAAAGCTGTGATTCCAGATCCGGTACTCATAGGTCTTCACCGAATCACAATGCCTGGGATGAAACTCAGGATCCACCTCCTCAGAGCTCTGAATCCGAATATCCTCGGGAAGCCGTGTATTCAGCGCGTAGGACAGCTTCTCCGCCGGAATGCGGGTATTTGTATCAAATACTGCCACATTTCCCATGGCATGCACGCCGGAATCCGTACGACTGGCTCCGATCACCCGGATCTCCTCACCCAGGAGCTCCGTCAGTTCCCGGTTCAGCACTTCTTCAATTGTGATACCGTTGGGCTGCAGCTGCCACCCACAGTAATTCGTGCCGTCATACGCCACGATCAACCTCACACGTTTCATAGCGCCCCCGTCATATCCTGTCTCATATTACCATCCGAAAACCGTATGTCACAGCCTGTCTCTCCACTCCGGAACAACCTGTCTCGGCATGCCTCTTCGTCCCGAAGCCGCCTGTCATGGCATGCCTCTTCCTCCGAAGCCGTCTGTCATGGCATGCCTCTTCCTCCGAAGCCGTCTGTCATGGCATGCCTCTTCCTCCGAAGCCGTCTGTCATGGCATATTTCTTCCTCCGAAGCCGTCTGTCATTCTCCGCCGGGTCATGGAAGGCTTCCATCTTCAGCTTCTCCGCCAAACTATAGAATGGATCATATCGCCGGTTTCCACGCCGGATCATAGAATAAATCAAATCACAGAAGGAATCGGATCACCAGCACCCCAGCCGCGTAAACCACCATCAGTGCTGCTGCGATCCTGTCGATCTTATGGTATTCCAGAGGTTCCACTCTGGTTCTCTTCTCTCCCGCATGATATCCCCTTAGGTCCATGGCATCCGCCACCTGCCCCGCATGCCGCAGTGTACTTCTGAACAGAGGGATCAGCAGCGGAATCATCTGTGTTACACGCTGAAGTGGATTCCCCTCTTCGTATACCGCGCCCCTGGAGGCCGCAGCGACCTTCAGCCGTTCCATTTCCCGTCCCAGCTGAGGGAGAAAATCAAATGCAATGGCAACGGACATGGCTGCCCCTTCTCCGATCCAGAAACCGGATCTGAGGCCGTCCAGAATGTCTCTGGGTTCCGTGGTTCTGGAAATGATCACGGACATCAGTGTGATCAGGAACACCTTCCAGAAGGTGATCAGCACCGTGGCGGTAGGCAGCCAGATCCAGCAGATCAGCTCGGAAACGGCCAGCATGATCAGAACGCCTCTGGCGGACTTCAGAAGACTCAGCAGCGGACAGAAGGACATTCCCCAGGCTGCGATCAGGACAACCGAAGAAAGCCCCAATGCCAGAGGATGTACGGACAGCAATACCAGTATCACATATCCGATCAGAAAATACAGTTTTAATCTGGGATCCAGCTTACGGAGGAAACCTTCCCCCGCCACATACTGTCCCTGTGTAACGTTCTTTTCCATCTTATCCTGCCTCTTACCTGTCCCGCCTTTAACTTATCCTGCCTCTAACAGCCCTGCCTCTAACAGCCTTGCCTCTGTACCTGCCTCTAACAGTTGCCTCTGCTCCGACCTCAATACCTGCCATCCGGCGTCAGTGCTCGGTGATCACCACCGCATTTCCCTGTTTGGCGTATCCGCGGACCATCTGTCGAACGATCCTTCTCCCCTCCGGATCCAGTCCCGCATAGGGCTCGTCCAGGATCAGGACCCGCGGTTTCATAGCCAGGATCCCAGCGATGGCCACACGGCGTTTCTCTCCGCCGGACAGCTTCTCCGGCTTACGCTTCCAGAGCTTCTCCGGAACCGAAAGCAGCCGCAGTGCTTCCTCCGCTTCCTTCTTCGCAACATCCTCCCCGCGACCCGCGTGCAGCGGTCCGTACATGACGTCTCTCAGAACCGTTCTTTCAAACAGCTGATCCTCCGGACTCTGCATCACATAGCCCGCAAAATGACGAACCGGCGTCATGGGGATCACCTCCTTCGCATGAAAGAGGGACCATTTTCTCCTGCTTCCCGCCAGAGGAAGTCTGGTTCCATTGACAATGATCTGACCGCTCTGTGGAGCCAGAGTTCCGTTCATCAGTTTACATAATGTACTCTTGCCTTCTCCGGTGCCACCGGAGATCCGATAGATCCCGCCGGCCTGAACCTTTGCGGAAAAACCGTTCAGCACCGACTGCTTTCCGTATCGGAATACAACCTGATCCAGCGATATCAGAAGCTCTTCTGAATCCGGTTCCTTCCGTACACTCCAGGTGAGTTTCCCCTCCGGATCAAAATACGCAGTCTTCTTCGGGCGACTTACTGCAAAATCCTCCGGGGAATCCCATGCATAGCCCTCTGTGGAACCCTCTGCAGAATCCCCTGCAGCACTCCTTGCGGAATCCCCTGCAGCACTCCTTGCGGAGTCCCCTGCAGCATTCCTTGCGGAGTCCCCTGCAGCATTCCTTGCGGAGTCCCCTGCAGCATTCCTTGAGGCACCCTCTGCGGAATCCTTTTG
>CADBOW010000069.1 GCA_902796375.1 uncultured Lachnospiraceae bacterium
ACTTTTATCCGTAGATCTTTTCACGGACTAAAGCGGATGGGCTACTAGCTCAGGTGGTAGAGCACTTGACTTTTAATCAAGTTGTCGGGGGTTCGAGTCCCCCGTGGCTCATACAAATTTATGTCGGATCCGTTTGTTCGGATTCGACATAATTTTATCCGGGACATATTACCGGACCGGACTGCGGCCATGGCGGAATTGGCAGACGCGCAGGATTTAGGTTCCTGTGGGTTATCCCGTGTGGGTTCAAGTCCCACTGGCCGCACGTTTTATAGAAAGCTATTGTAATTTGTTCGGAAATTGTGTAAAATAACGTGGATGCGGCTGAAAAAGCACGCACGACTACGGAGGAATTGGTATGGAAATCGTTTGCTTGGATCTGGAAGGTGTATTGGTACCGGAGATATGGATCGCTTTCTCGGAAGCGACAGGGATTCCGGAGTTAAAACGAACCACCAGAGATGAACCGGATTATGATAAACTGATGAAATTCCGTCTGGATATTCTGAAACAGCACGGGCTGGGTCTGAAGGAGATTCAGGATACCATCGCGACCATCGATCCTCTTCCGGGGGCAAGAGAGTTTCTGGATCAGCTGAGGGAACTGACTCAGGTGATCATCGTCAGCGATACATTTACGCAATTTGCCAAACCGCTTATGAAGAAGCTGGGCTGGCCGACGATCTTCTGCAATACCCTTGAGGTGGCAGAGGACGGTACGATCACCGGTTTCCGGATGCGGTGTGAAAAATCCAAGTACACAACCGTACGGGCATTACAGTCGATGGGCTTTGATACGATTGCCAGCGGAGACAGCCACAATGACCTAGGTATGATCCAGGCCAGCAAGGCAGGCTTCCTGTTCAAGAGTACAGATGCCATCAAGGCGGAATATCCGGAGCTTCCGGCATATGAGACCTACGATGAACTGCTCGCTGCGATTCAGGCAGTACTATAAAGCTTATTCAAGCAAGATGTATTACAGAGCCGTGTGAAAGCACGGCTCTTTTTTACAAATAAATCAAAAACACGATTATCTTAAGGAGGATTTATGAGTTGAGTGAAGCGGTAATTGAACTGAAAAATCTGTCAAAGAATTATGATGATCAGCAGGTGCTGAAGGGAATCGATCTGACGATCCATAAGAATGAATTCCTGACACTGCTGGGCCCGTCGGGCTGTGGTAAAACGACAACTCTCAGGATCATAGCCGGGTTTGAAGAACCCAGTGGCGGAGAGGTTCTCTTTGACGGTGTGGATATCTCCAAAATCCCATCCTATAAACGTGAGGTCAATACCGTATTTCAGAAATACGCTCTGTTTCCTTTTCTAAATGTCTATGATAATGTGGCCTTTGGTCTGAAGATCAAGAAAATGGATAAGGCCATGATCGAACATAAGGTGACCCAGATGCTGGAGCTGGTGGGTCTGTCCGGCTTTGCAAAGCGCGACGTGACATCCCTGTCCGGCGGTCAGCAGCAGCGTGTGGCCATCGCCCGGGCACTGGTGAATGAGCCGAAGGTGCTTCTTCTGGACGAGCCCCTGGGAGCGCTGGATGCCAAGCTCCGAAAGGAGATGCAGATCGAGCTGAAGAAGATCCAGAAGGAGGTCGGGATCACCTTTATCTTTGTTACCCATGATCAGGAAGAAGCATTGTCCATGTCGGATACCGTAGTCGTTATGAATGAGGGGATCATTCAGCAGGTGGGTTCCCCCACGGACATCTATAACGAGCCGGAGAACCGGTTTGTTGCCAGCTTTATCGGAGATTCCAATATCATAGAGGCAGTCATGAAGAGAGACCTTCTGGTTTCCTTTGATGGCTTTGATTTTGAGTGCGTGGATAAGGGCTTCAAGGAAAATGAGGATGTTGAGGTGGTGATCCGCCCGGAGGATATCGATATAGTAAAAAAGAAAAATGCGAAGATCATCGGCACGGTGGAATCCATCATATTCAAGGGCGTCCACTACGAGATCGTCGTTAAGACGGAGCATAGAGACTATCTGATCCATACAACGGATTATCATGAAGTGGGTCTGGAGGTGGGCCTTTCCTTCGGACCGGATGATATCCATGTCATGTATCGAATGGACTGGGAGTAGGAATCGAATTGTCATCAGACAATTCGGTTCCGTACGCACCCACAAACGCGAAAGCGTTTGTGCCCGACTGAAGGGAGGGTTCGAGACCGCCCACCGAAGGCGGTTTCGAAGGTACGGTGAGCCATGCATATTTTATTCTTTTGATTGTTGAAAGGGGAAAGAATTGAGGCATTATACGAAACTAATCCGACCTTATCTCATCTGGTCGCTTCTGATTGTGATCGTTCCGCTGGTGCTGATCGTGCTGTACAGCTTCACGACCGGCGGCAACGAGCTGGTGAATATCAAGTTCACCACGGATAACTTCACGAGGATCGGTGAACCGATCTATCTGGATGTTCTGAAGAAATCCCTGATCCTGGGTCTGATCTCCGTGTCGATCTGTCTGGTACTGGGGTATATCCTCGCTTATGTGATCTCCCGGTTTAAGGACAGTACACAGGATCTTCTGATCCTGCTGGTTACGATCCCCATGTGGATCAACACGCTGCTCCGTACCTATGCATGGATCAGCCTGCTGGCCGATAACGGCCTGATCAACCGGTTCCTGGGACTGTTCGGTTTGGATCCGGTCAGCTTCATGTATACGGATTTTGCGGTTATGCTGGGACTGATCAGTGATATGCTTCCCTTCATGGTGATCCCGATCCATACATCGATCCGGAAGATCGATCCTTCCCTGATCGAGGCGTCCCATGACCTGGGAGCCAGCAATACGCAGACCTTCTGGAAGGTGACATTTAAAATGTCCATCCCGGGAGTGATCAGCGGCGTAATGATGACATTTCTTCTTTCCATTTCCACCTTCGTTATCCCGAAGCTGCTGGGAGGGGGACAGTATATGCTCATCGGTAACCTGATCGAAAATCAGTTTATCTCTGTGGGGAACTGGAACTTCGGAAGTGCGATCTCCATTATCCTGACGATCATCATTTTCGCAGGCCTTCTTGTGATGAAGCGGTTCGATAAGGACGAGAAGGAGGCTGAATGATGGGAAAAGTAAGTAAGAAAAGCAAGGTCTTTTATATCCTGTACATAGCGGTCCTCTTTGTGTTCTTTTATCTGCCCATCGTGGTGACCATGATCTATTCCTTCAATGACTCCAAGAGTCTGACGAACTGGACCGGGTTCTCCTTCCGGTGGTACGGACAGCTGATCCAGGACGGCTCGATCATGAAGGCAGTGCTGGTCTCCGTGACCATCGCCATTTTTGCAACGATCATTTCCACGGTGCTGGGAACCCTTACGGCCATCGGTCTGTCCAAGTGCCGGCGTTTCGTACGGGAAACGGTGCTGAATATCAATAACATTCCGATCATGAATCCGGATATCGTTACGGCCATCGGACTGATGCTGCTGTTTTCCTCCGTTGCCATGCCGAGAGGATACTTTACCATGCTGCTGGCGCATATCGCGTTCTGTACGCCCTTTGTGATCACCAGCGTGTATCCGAAGGTTCGGTCTCTGGATCCTGCCATCGCAGATGCTGCACTGGATCTGGGAGCAACGCCCTTTGAGGCGCTGACCAAGGTGATCATCCCCATGCTGAAGGACGGGATCTATGCAGGCGTGCTTCTGGCATTTACCATGTCCTTCGATGACTTTGTCATTTCCTATTTTGTGACGGGAAACGGAGTGTCGAACATTTCCATCACCGTATATAATATGACAAAGCGTACCAACCCCACTATAAATGCGCTTTCCACCATCGTGATTCTGGTCATAGCCATTACGCTGGTGATCTCCAGACTGATCCCCGCCATGCTGAAAAATACCATGCGGAAGATCCTGATCGCCGGGCTCTTTATACTGATCGGGGTATCCATCTTTGCAGGCGTCCGGGGTGGCGGAAGAACCCTGAGGGTTTATAACGCGGGTGAATATATCGATCCCAAGCTGCTGGAGGATTTCGAAAAGACGGCTGACTGTAAGGTGGTTTACGAAACCTTTGATTCCAATGAGAGCATGTATACCAAGATCAAAAGCGGTGCCGAGTATGACATCCTGATCCCTTCGGATTATATGATCGAG
This sequence comes from uncultured Lachnospiraceae bacterium, assembly GCA_902796375.1. Taxonomy (GTDB): domain Bacteria; phylum Bacillota; class Clostridia; order Lachnospirales; family Lachnospiraceae; genus Eubacterium_Q. The sequence continues at coordinate 4,135 of CADBOW010000069.1, forward strand.
CGGCTGACAAAAGAGGACCTTCTCCAGCAGGTGAACTGGTCCAAGATTACCAACAAGGATGACCTGAATCCGAGCCTGCTGAATAATGCGTTTGACCCCAAGGGGGAGTACGCGGTTCCATATTTTGCCGGATCCGTGGGCATCCTGTATGATAAGACCATTGTGGATGCTGAGGATGTGAAGACCGGCTGGGAGCTGCTTCGGAATACAAAGTATAAGGGAAATATTTATATGTATGATTCTGAACGGGATTCCTTCATGGTTGCGCTGAAGGCACTGGGATATTCCATGAATACCGATAACCGGCAGGAGGTCGAGGAAGCCTATCAGTGGCTGATGAAGCAGAGAGATACCATGGACATCGTTTATGCCGGAGATGATGTGATCGATAATATGATCTCCGGAAATAAGGCGATTGCCGTAGTATATTCCGGAGATGCAGCCTACATCATGCAGGAAAATGAAAATATGGAGTATATTGAACCCGGTCAGGGGACCAATATCTGGGTGGATGCCATGGTCATCACCAAGTCCTGCAATGACCTGGATCTGGCGCATGCCTTTATGGATTATATGCTGGATTATGATGTGGCATACAAAAACTCCTCCTATGTGGGGTATACTTCCCCCGTGATGAAGGTGGCAGCCCAGCTGAAACTGGATGAATATGCGGAGATCGGTGCATATTCACCGAATTTCGAAGGCGAGAAGAATGAAGTGTTCCGATATCAGGAGCCTGCCATCAAGGAGCTGTATGCGGACCTCTGGACGAAGGTGAAGGCATACTGATGGCGGTCCGAGAAAAGCATCTGTGACCAGACCATAGTGCAGAGGACGAATTATGTGATGAGAATCGTGCCAACGATTACCTGACAGTGACAATGGTTATACCGGGGTTTACTATTTAAGGTTTCAGCTCTATAATTGTCGTAAGAACTCTATTGGTTATGTTGTACATAGGGGGGAGAAATGAAAAGCAATATGAAGGGCTGTAAAAAACTGAAAAGGCCGATGATCATCAGAGTGGAAGCACTTGTAATGGCATTTGCCATGGTCACATCCGTATTGGTCATTACCAACCGTAAGGCTGAGGCCGTCAGCGAAATGGTTTCCGAAACAACATATCTTTCGGGTATGGCATACAAATATGGCGATGCCTATTCAGTACATGTTCCCTGCGACAATATCAAGTTCACTTTACCGGAGATCCCCGGTCAGTCTACAGTAAGTGAAGATGTTGTGGTATATACAAACGATGAAGAAAATGCCTGGTCCCTGACAGCGACAGATGATTTAAAGGTCGAACACCAGGCAAAAAAGTCCGTCACTACAAATTATGAATGGACAGGAGATACAGCTTCCGAGGAAGGCACATTTACGATCACATCTTCCGAATCCGGATCAAAGGTGGCGACAGTAAGAAGGACGGTAACAACTACATATACGGATAATGATACCGTGATCGCCGACCTGACAGGAAGTCCGGCCGTGGATGCTATGGATGCATACACAATCATAACGGATGTGCCGGTTGATATTTCCATCGATGAGGTAACCGGAGTGATATCGGATACTGACAGTGGGAAAACCGACAGTGATACGGTTTTTTATTACGGTGACAGTCGTTACAGCATCGGAGATGATACGACATTGCTGACGAAGGCGGATGCGGATATAAAGCTTGCCGGTTTTGATGATGGCGGTTACCAGGTGACAAAGTATATCGTCGGTGAATACAGCTCGGAAGGAAAGACTCTCTGGACAGCGGGAACGTCATACTCATATACAAAGAATGCTGTACTTGTTGAAGAAATTAAAATTACGGAGATTGGTAACTCAGAGCATAAAAAAGAAATAAAACAATATGTAGATGCTGTAAACTTTTCCGGAGTGAATCCAAACCATGATGTGACCGTAACAATAAAATCGGATGATATCAACGCAAGGGTTTCCATAGATCCGGCCATGACAGTAGAATATAGCGGACAGAATAGTTCATTTACCGTGCCGGGGGATATCGTATGTAATGATACATATGCATCATACGTTGTTACGGTAAAAGACTCACTGGGAAAGGAACAGAAGATCAATTTCGCGATATACTATGGTAACGGGATACCCAGTATTTCCGATGATGTTATCACAGGAGCAAATGAAGTAGATGGCGTAAACTACGTATCCGGTAATTCGGGGACACTTGAATTCAGTGCCACGGCAGAAGCACCGGATGCGGGGATTGTCGGTGCAAATGTCGAGATTTCCAGGAACAGTGACATGTCCAATCCGACAACGGTGATCACAGCAGATGTATCTGGGGGAAGTATCTCAGCGGATCTGACAAAATCAGATCTTAACGAAGGCGATAACTATATCAGAGTAAGTGCAAGAAGTGATTATGGTATAACGACAAAATCAGGTAGGACATTAAAGCTGTTCATGGATACAAAGGCTCCTCAGCTTACGGATCCTGTACTCAGTCAGGATGGAAGCATTATAGCGGATGGAACCAATATAACCTGTGTCAGGGATGCGGAGATTACTTGGGATCTGTCCGATGCTGTACCTTCGAGTGGTATAGATAAGGTTGTAGTCAACAGAGTAACTTCTGATGGTGGAGATTCCCCTGTGAGTGAATCTCCTGAAATTTCCGGAAATAAAGTATCTTTGAAGATTCCGGCGAATGTGGATCATTCGGGGAAAACCTATATCTATAAGTTGAAAGCCTATGATAGAGCTGGAAATGTATCTCAGGAAGTCACAAAGAATGTATCGTTTGATCATGATACGTCCCTGAGAATTTCGCGTACTGTAAAGCCTTCGGTGAAAAAGGACTTTGCTGTATGGGAAGACACAAAAACTGTTGTAATAGATTATACGGTTACTTCGGAAGTGGATATTGATGAGTATGCAGCTATATCCATTGACGGAGAAGATAGATCTGATTCGGCAGAGTTTGTAAAAGACGGTTATAAGCATTATACATATACGATCAGTTATTCTCAGAGCAAAACCATAAATAATATTATATTTACGGTAAAGAATAAAAATGGTTTCAGTGCTTCCGATACGCTGAGTGTTCTCCATATCGATGTTGCGGATCCTCAGGAGCAGGGGATCACCGAAGATGCAAAATGGCAGAACAGCTTCTCCATCAGCGGAACATTCAGTGATCCTCAGGACGGAGATGCGGATGCGGTTTCGGGACTCAGCCGAGCGAAGTATTCAATCTCGAATTCTGAGGCAGATGTCTCCTCTGAGGAAATAAGCATTTCGGAAGGACAGGGTGCTGTTGATATCGAAGTGCCTGAATCAAAGACAGCGGAAGGTACCGGGATAAGATTTGACCTGGCGGATAATGCGAATAATACCTACAGTAAGACATATACCTACTATATCGACAATACGCCTCCTGAAGCGGAGCTCACTGTGTCCGGTAAGGATCTTTCGAATCCGGATGATTACTATCTTAAAAATGATCCGGTCATCACATATGGCGGAAGCGATGCATTGAGTGGCCTTGCGGATACAGATGGGATCCTATTCAGGATCAACGGAACCGAGTACCAGAATGTATCCGGAGAGAAGCTCAGTGATATCGTAGGAGCCATAAGTGATACAACAGAGTATGAGGTTGAGCTTATGGTAACAGATCAGGCCGGAAACAGTTCGATGCAGAAAGCCGTCTTTATGGTTGATATATCGAAACCGGATATAACAGTTACCAGGTCTGTGGACGGAGAGTATACCAATTCGGATGTAACGGTGACGATTCAGATCAGGGAATCCAATCTGAAGGATTATGTGATCAGGAGAAACGATAAGGAAGTTGATGTTGAACTTACCCGGCAGGGGGATGTATATGTCGGCTCATTTGTCGTAGATGCGGAAAACTACGGAAGCAACAGGGTTTCAGTGGAAGCAACCGATGTGAGTGGAAACACTTCAGATGCATCGACATCATTTATAATAGACACTAAGGCTCCGAAAGTTACAACGCAGATATCGAAGGATGGAAGTACATGGTACGACTTCGATGTGGTTGAACCGCTGGAGGAATTCCTTCAGTTCTATCCGTATGTAAGAGTTAAGGTTCAGGATGACTACGAAGATCCTGACAGTGAAACCATTGAGATGACATATTCTCCCTTTGATGATTCGGAGGGATATACAGATACCGTTACAGGAAAGAAATATCGCCTGTCTGCATCAAAGGGCAATGAAGAAGGACAGTATGAGTTTGATTTTACTGTAAAGGACAAGGCCGGAAATGCGGGTATCAATGTGACAGGTGATCATACGGAAGAGGAAGCGGTAACCGATCTCAGGATGTGCTTCTCTGTTGATAAAACCGCACCGAAGCATAATCTGTATATTACAACACCAAAGCCGGCTGACTTTGACAAGTACAATAATACCTATAAGAATGTGGTCCGTAAGTTTAAGGACAGGGAAGATCAGGAGAATTATAAGTACGGACAGCATTATGACGGCAGGGTTACCATCGACCTCAGTGCATATGATAACTCACTGAATTATGACGGAGACGTAACCATAGTGCACAGCTATAAAGCACCGGGCGCCGATGCTGCCACACTCTGTCAGGAGGATGAGCATATCGAATATGCCGGGGATCATGATTGGACCGTTGGATCGAATACGCATTATAGGTACAATACGATTTATGTAGATGAACCCGGTGAACATGAGATATGGCTCAAGTCAGACGATCATTCGGATCCGGATGACGGGATTGGCGGTTATAATACCCGTGAAGACAGTGTACATCTCTTCTTTACAATAACAGAGGCATCGGAGCCGGAGGAGCCGAAGACAGGGAAGCCCAAGACGAACCCGGAGCCGGAGCGGACCACAGAGGAGCCGGAGCCCACTGCAGAGGAGCCGGAGCCAACCACAGAGGAGCCGGAGCCCACCACAGAGGAACCGGAGCCCACCACAGAGGCACCGAAGCCGGAACCGACCACAGAAGCGCCGAAGCCGGAGCCCGCCACTGAGGCGCCAAAGCAGGAAGCGGCTAAGCAGGAGCAGCAGCCGGGAACCGGGGATGGGACTCCGCTCACCGTTTTCTGGTTTGTGACCCTTGCAGCAGTGTCCGGTATTGGAGCCACACTGTTCCTGAAACGAAGAAACAGCAAACGGAACAAATGATGACAAAGGTAAAAGGTAAAAGCATATTAAAAAAATGTGTTAATCACCCTGCATTTATGATAGAATAGGTGCAGGGTTTTTTTTATCTCAGATAACCTGATCGGGGGGAGAAACAGTGAGCGAACAGGAAGGGAAGAACAAGAAGAATACTGTCAGCGAGCCGTTGGAAGAGGAAGATCTTCTGGAGAACGTTCTGGAGGATGTGGCTACGGACAGATCATCGGAAGGGCAGGAGCGAAGGAAGAGCGAGCGAAGGATCTCAAGGGAAGTGATCAGCGGGCATGCCGGCTCCTGGGATAAACGGGATGTAAACAGAGGAATCATCCTCACCCTTTCCCTTTGCATCGTGGTCATCTTTATGAGTCTGATCGACAAGGTGCCCGTTGTATTTGGATGGATCGGTGCATTTATCAAGGCGCTGACTCCGCTTCTGATCGGCTGCGGGATCGCATTTCTTCTGAATCCTGTGGTCAAGCTGATGAAGAAGCCTCTCAGGAAGCTGACGGGGAAGATGTGCAAGACAGGCTCCAAGGCAGACAGTCTGGCAAATATATTATCCGTGATCCTTACGGTGCTCATGTTTGTAGCGCTGCTCATCATTATTCTGTCCATCATGCTTCCGCAGCTGAAGGACAGTATCGTAAAGCTGTATGAAAATATGCCGACCTACATGAAGAATGTGAAGGAATGGCTGGGCGGTATCTTTAAGGACAATCAGCAGGTCATGGATGTGCTGAATAAATACCTGGATAACTTCCAGGACACCATGACCAAACTGCTCAATGACAACCTGATCCCGAATATGGATACCATCCTTCTGAAGGTTACCTCCGGGATCATGGATATCTTCGGTATCGTGATCGACCTTTTTGTCGGTATCATCGTATCGATCTATATCCTCATCGATAAGGAGCAACTGAAGGCCAAGGCAAAGAAGATCATCTTCAGTACATTTAAGAAACAAAACGGTAATAAGATCCTGGATGCGACGGAGTATGTAAACCGTGTCTTCGGTGGATTTATCAACGGTAAGGTGATCGATTCGCTGGTTATCGGGATCTTGACCGGATTGTTCTGTGCACTGGTGGATATGCCCTACGGCGCGTTGGTTGCAGTGATCATCGGTGTCACGAATATCATTCCCTTCTTCGGACCGTTCATCGGTGCGGTTCCGTCTGCACTGCTGATCCTGGTTGAGGATCCGAAGATGGCACTCGTCTTCATCGTCTTCATCCTGGTGCTGCAGCAGCTGGATGCGAATATCGTACAGCCCGTTGTACTGGGCGAGTCCACAGGCCTCTCGGGCCTAGGCGTACTGATCGCCATCATGGTGGGCAGCAGCCTGTTCGGTATAGTGGGTATGATCCTGTCCGTACCGGTATTTGCCATTATCTATACGGTGCTCACGATCCTTCTAAGGAACCGATTGCATAGTAAGGGCTATACAAATAAAACTGAATACTACGTGAACCTATACGGCTTCGACGAGGATGGTAATCCGATCCGCGGCGAGCGTGTGAAGAAGAAGGAAGAGAAGAAGTATCATTATATGCTGGGCTTCCTGAACAAGAAAAAGAAAAAACAGGAGCCTTCTCCGGAGACAGATGAGAAGAATTCCGGAGTCTTTGAATATCGTCCCATCGAGGATGACTATCCGGTGATCGAAGATGAATCGTCCGGACAGGAGGAGGAAGAGAAGAAACCGGCGAAGAAAACAGCCGGAAGGGAAACGAAGAATAAAGGAGAATAGATATGTCAGAGAAGAGAACAGCGTACAGCAACAAGGAAATGCTGGCCTGGACAGCACATTTTTCCGATATCATGAATACCAGTGCTGAGAAGATCAAGCTTGTGAATATCTGCGGGAAGGAGAAGAATCTGGTTCCTACCATCGAGACCCATAAGAGAGTTATGATCTTTGCGGACTCGACCCATGAGAATCTTTTCTATGAACTTTGGGAGAAGGGACTGGGAGAGTATAATGCCTGGTTTGCGGAGGGACTGATCCCGAATGATAATGTAAAGCAGGGAAAAATCATGGATTTTGCAGCCCGGAAGCTGGTGAACCCTTCTGTGATCTTCATTGTAAATGAGAATACCCGTGAGAGCTACCGGATCGGAATGAAGAATGAATTCTTCAGCAAGGGAACCGTAAAATATGTGGGAAATGAGATCCGTGCAGTGATCATGAGCATGTTGGGAGTGGACTCCCATGATGTGATCGCCATCGTCAGCGGAGAGACCATCGTGATCGAATCCGCCATCATAGCCAGTGAGGGACAGATCATAGCCGTTGAGCCCAATGCCCAGGATCTGAGGACCATGGAGGAGAATATCAACAAGTTCGGGATCCATAATGTTACCATTATCCCGGATCTTTCGGAGGAATCTCTGGCGAAGATCCCCACACCCCGTCTTTCCTTCATCGTTGCCACCAAATATCTGGAGCGGGATATCGAACGGCTTCTGAAGAAGAATCCGAAGATGCAGTTCGTGATCTACACGCTGGAGCTGGATGTGCTTTCCGGTATCAAGGCTATCTTTGATAAGTTCAACATCCGGGATATGGAGGTGACGCAGATCACCATCAGCAAGACGGACAAGAACAGTGTATTTGTTACACAGCCGTCGCCCTGGCTCATCACCGGAGAGATCAAATGATCCGGATGATCTGAATGACCCGGATATCCACATGCTTCGGAGTCTCCTTCAGAGAAGGGATGCCGAAAATATATTCTTGTAATCGAACATACGGTTTGGTATAATAAATCCGTCGCAGGACAGCAGATCCCGCGACGGATTTTGGATTATGGTGCGATACGGCCGGAAAGGAGCGGGAGATGCCTGGCATATTGGATGGATTAAATGAATCTCAGCGGGAAGCGGTCACCACCACTGAGGGCTTTGTGCGTGTCATAGCCGGAGCAGGAAGCGGGAAGACCAGAGCGTTGTCACACCGCTTTGCCTATCTTGTGGAAGAGCTCGGTATCCTGCCGGGACATATCCTGTGTGTGACATTTACAAACAAGTCCGCAAATGAAATGCGGCAGCGGATCCACCGGCTGACCGGAGACCGGGATACGGGATATATCAATACATTTCACGGCTTCTGTGTGTCCGTTCTGCAGGAGGACAGCCATGCGGTGCAGTATCCGAAGAATTTTCTGGTGCTGGACAATTCGGATATCGATGACATGCTGAAGCTGATCTATGAGGAACGGAAGCTGTCACTGCGGGACATGACCTTTGCGAATGCCAGGGATATGTTCGAAATGCGGAAGCTGAAGGAGGAACCGGATTATTATAAGGATATGCTGTCCATGTCCCTGGAGGCTCTGCAGGAGAAATATGAGAAGGCCACGACTGTACGGGATATTCTGTTTTACGGCTATCTCTATCAGGAGAAGAAATGCTACGGCCTGGATTATAATGACCTGATCATTTTCACCCTTCATATCTTTCGGGAGAATCCGGAGATCCGGGAGAAATGGCAGAAGCGTCTGGAATATATCATGATCGATGAATTTCAGGATATCGATCCGCCCCAGTACCGGCTGATGAAGGTGCTGGCAGAGTACCATAAGAACCTTTTTGTGGTGGGGGATCCGGATCAGACCATCTACAGCTGGCGCGGCGCGGATGCCAGATTCCTTCTGGACTTTGCGGAACGGTTTCCGGGTACGAAGACCGTTTTCATGAATGAAAACTATCGTTCCACACCTGAGATCCTGGCAGCGGTGAATTCACTGATCGACACAAACACACTCCGGATCAGGAAGGATCTGATCCCCATGCGGGATGCGGGTGCCAGTGTTTTCTGCTATATGGCGAAGACGGCAGAGGAGGAGGCGGAGTGGATGACTGGCGAGATGCTGGCGCTTCACGGGGCAGGGGTTCCCTACCGGGAAATGGCGGTTCTGTACCGGGCCCATTATGTGACCCGGACGGTGGAACAGGCATTGCTTCATGAGCCTGCCACGGGAAGTCCGATCCCCTATGTGATCTATTCCGGCGTTCCCTTCTATGGCAGGGCGGAGATCAAGGATGCCCTTTCCTATCTGCGGATGATCCTGTACCGGGATGATCTTTCCTTCCGGCGGATCGCAAATGTTCCGAAACGCAATCTGGGGAAGCGGCGGATGGAATTCCTGGAACGGTATGCAAAGAAGAATTCCTGCTCTTTGTATATGGCGCTTTCCGAAAATGCAGATCAGGAGCTGTTCAGGAATACCAGGGCAAAACAGCTGATCTCCCTGATCGAACAATATGCCGGGCTGGCGGAAGGCCTTCCCGCCTCCGAACTCCTGGCGAAGCTTCTGAATGACAGCGGATATGATGAGATGCTTCGGACCGAAGGAGCACAGGAGCGGCTGGACAATCTTTCGGAGCTGAAGCAATCCGTGTTCGAGTATGAGACCACCTGCGGAGAAGAGGCAGGTCTGGAGGATTACCTTCGCCATGCGGCCCTCTACACAAATGCAGATGCGGATGCGGGAGAGGGGGACCGAGTCCGCCTGATGACCGTGCATGCGGCAAAGGGGCTGGAGTTTCCGTATGTATTTCTCTGCGGACTGTCCGAGGGGATATTCCCTTCCCGCAGGATCCGTTCGCTGGAGGAGATGGAGGAGGAACGCCGGCTGGCCTTTGTGGCCATGACCCGGGCGAAGGACCGGCTGTACCTGTCCTGCGCGGGAGGCACGCATCATGACGGGATCTACCGCTATCCGTCCCGATTCCTTCTGGATATCGATGCTCCCCTGCTGGAGTTTGCGGAACCGCCGGCGGATACGCTGATCGAAACCACCCGCCGGTTTATCGAGAGCGAAAGCAGACTTCTCATGCCGAAGGAGCACGGGAACCTTCTGGAGCCGGGACAGCGGGTGGAGCATATGGTATTCGGAGCGGGTTCGGTTCTGGAGGTTCATCCGAAGGAGGGCTGTTACCTGATCCGCTTTGACAGGCTGGAAACGCCCCGGGAGATCTCCTTTAAGGTGAAGATGACTTCTCCGGAGTGATATGGTTTTCCCTGAGGACCCCGGGACCCCGTTTCAGGGAGATCCCTTTTCAGTGGCATCACATTTTCCTACATTTTGGTTGAGAAATCCCGATTCGATGTGCTATAATACAGTTTCGAATTAACTCTTAGGAGGACAGGTACATGGCGAAGTATAATCATAAGCTGATCGAAGCGAAATGGACAAAGAACTGGGCTGAGAAGCCCATCAATGTAAATGATGGGAAGAAGGACAAGTATTACTGTCTGGATATGTTCCCGTATCCTTCGGGAAACGGCCTGCATGTAGGGCATTGGAGAGGATATGTGATCTCCGATGTCTGGAGCCGCTATCAGCTGATGCATGATAAATATGTGATCCATCCCATGGGTTGGGATGCATTCGGACTTCCGGCTGAGAACTATGCCATTAAGAACGGGGTTCATCCGGCTATTTCCACCGCATCCAATGTGGCGAATATCAAGCGCCAGATCCAGCAGATCGCAGCCATCTACGATTGGGATATGGAAGTAAATACCACGGATCCGAATTTCTACAAGTGGACCCAGTGGATCTTCGTTCAGATGTTTAAGAAAGGTCTGGCTTATGAGAAGGAGATGCCCATCAACTGGTGTCCCTCCTGCAAGACCGGTCTTGCCAACGAAGAGGTGAAGGAAGGAAAATGTGAGCGTTGCGGTGCGGACGTGACCAAGAAGAATCTGCGTCAGTGGATGCTGAAGATCACTGCCTATGCCGAGCGTCTGCTGGCGGATCTGGACAAGCTGGACTGGCCGGAGAAGGTGAAGAAGATGCAGACCGAGTGGATCGGCAAGTCCAAGGGTGCTGAAGTGGACTTCAGACTGGAGGGACGTGACGAAGCCATCCGTGTATATACCACCCGTCCGGATACCCTGTACGGTGCAACCTTTATGGTACTGGCTCCCGAGCATAAGCTGGCAGCAAGCCTGGCCACACCGGAGACGAAGGAAGCGGTGGACGCATACATTTATCAGACCTCTCTTCGTTCCTCCGTGGACCGTATGGCGGACAAGGATAAGACCGGTGTGTTCACTGGAAGCTATGCCATCAATCCGCTGAACGGCGCAAAGGTTCCCATCTGGCTGTCCGATTATGTACTGGCAGATTATGGAACCGGCGCCATCATGTGCGTACCTGCCCATGATGATCGTGACTTCGAGTTCGCAAAGAAATTCAATCTTCCCATCATCCAGGTTATCGCCAAGGACGGTGTGGAGATTCCGGATATGCAGGAAGCCTATACAGAGGCTTCCGGCATTATGATCAATTCCGGTGACT
>CADBOW010000070.1 GCA_902796375.1 uncultured Lachnospiraceae bacterium
AGAAGCTGGGCATGAGGAAAGAAAAGTTTTTGAAGGGTAAGAAGAAATGGTAAGAATACTGTTCGTCTGCTGGGGCAACATCTGCCGGTCGCCCATGTGCGAATTCGTAATGAAGGATCTGGTGGAGAAGGCGGGACTTGCAGATCAATTTCATATCGAGTCTGCGGCTACCAGCAGCGAGGAGATCTGGGGCGGCCGGGGGAATCCGGTCTATCCGCCGGCCAGGGAGGAACTGGCGCGGCACGGGCTTCGCTGTGACGGAAAGTATGCCCGGAAGATGACCAGGGATGATTATGACCGATTTGATTATCTGATCGGTATGGAACAGCTGAATATCCGTTACATGCTGCAGATCGCAGGTGGAGACCCGGAAGGAAAGGTCTTCACATTGCTCAGCTTTGCAGGCCTGGACCGGGGGATCGCGGATCCCTGGTACACGGGAGATTTCAGGTCCACCTACAAGGATGTGGTGCTGGGGTGCGAAGCACTTCTGAAGCATGTGACCGAGACAGGAGATATACAATGATTCAAGAGGTATTATCATGAAGGGATATTGCTACAGCTATTTTTCCACCGAACGGAAGGCATTGAAATTAGAGCCATGATTTATACGATACTCGACAACTGCATCATTTTTCTGCTGACGGTGGCGGGAATCTGCTTCGGAAATGAGGCCGCGCTGCTGATCCTTGCAGCGGGACTTCTTATGATCCTGGTGACCTGGCGTTCCTTCAGGGAAGAGCCGAATGTGCCGGTGCTCATGATCGAGGCTGCGCTGATGATCTGCTTTGCGGGACTCTCGGGAAGCTGGATCGGGTGCATCATTTTCTTTCTGCTGCGGGACATCCCGGTCTGGATCCGAGGTATCTCAGGTGTGACCCTGTCAGTCCTGGCGGAACAGCTGATTCAGAGGACGGAAACTCCGGCGGAGAGTATACTGCACGCACTGTTTCTGGTGGTGATTTACATAATCCTAGAATGTGTTATTATATGGATCCGCCGAATGCGGGAGCAGAAACAGCAGGAAGAAGAACGGCTTCGCGCCTCCAATGTCAGTGAAATGCATGAGAAGCAGGCAAATGAGGAGCTTCTCCGGCAGAATGTTCTGGCGGAGAAGAATGCGCGTCTGGTGGAGCGGGAGAATATCAGCCGGAATATTCACAACAGTGTGGGACATTCCATTACGGCGGCGATCATGACACTGGATGCGGCGGATATGCTGTACGATGTGAAGCCGGAGGAAGCCCGGAAGAAAATGAATGACGCAAATGAAAGGATCCGCGGGAGTCTGGAATCCATCCGCCGGGCCGTTCGGGTGCTGGATGAGGAGGCGACGGAGATTGCCGCTTCGGATCTTATGGCGGATATGGAGAGTATCATTCATGAGTTCGTGATGGATCATATCTTCCGAGTGGACCGGGATTTCAGCCGATTACCTGCGGGAGGAAGGATTCCCGGAGAACATGCGGTCTTTCTGACCGGCGCCTTACAGGAATTCCTGACCAATGGGGTAAAGCACGGGAACGCAACGGAGTTCGTGGTGATCCTGATGGGAGATTCCGCCCATATCCGTCTGGAGGTGTCCGATAACGGCACCGGAGATTTCGCGGAGGAGAACCGGGACAGCCGTATTCGAAACGGCTTCGGAATTAAGAAGATCATTTCCTATGCGGAGAAGAATGGTGGGAAGGCAGAGTTTACAAATGACCACGGATTCCGGTCCATGGTGGAGCTGCCGATCTACACGTCGTCATCCTGAATAAGACAGGCTGTCTCAGGCGTAGTTCACGGGTGACGAATCATAACAGAACGGGGAAAGAATATGTACAGGGTATTATTGGTTGATGATGAGAATCTGCTTCTGGACAGTCTGGAGATCATTCTGTCTCTGAACGGCATGGAGATCGCCGGCAAGGCAAATGACGGGAACGCCGCATTGGAGCTGCTTTCTTCCTCAGATGTAAAATGCGACATCGCGCTGGTGGATCTGAACATGAAGGGTATGGGAGGGATTGAGCTGATCCGGATCATGAAGGAGAAATATCCCGGGATCCGGATCCTGGTGCTTACCACATTTTATGATGATAAGAATATCACGGAGGCCATCGCCGGCGGTGCGGACGGATATCTTCTGAAGGACAGCGGAAAGGATGCGATCCTGGGCGCTGTGAACCAGATCATGGGCGGAACCACCGTGCTGGATCAGAAGGTCATGCTGCGGCTGACGGCCCTTATGAATCAGAACCTCCGGACAGGAATACCGGAGGAGAGAGGGACTGCAACGAAGGAGCTTACAGAGGAACTGACGGAACGTGAGCAGGAGATCTGCACCCTGATGGCAGAGGGGCTGACCAACCGCCAGATCGCCGACCGGCTGTACATTTCCGAGGGAACCGTAAAGAACTACATTTCCAATATTTATGATAAGACAGGGATCCATGACAGAGTGAAGCTCATCGTGGAACTGACGAAGCAGGATTGAGAGTGTCTCTGTGGGAATCCATGTAAAATGCGACCGTAGTCATATGAAAGATATGACCGCGGTCACTTTTTTCTGAAATCAGAACATGATAGATTATAATCAGAACAGAACTTCCCGGAGGATGACGGAAATGAGAGCGAGGATACGAAATGTATGGATCATATTGCTGCCGCTGCTGGTTCTGGGGCTGTGCGGCTGCAGTAAATACAATTCCCATTATAAAGCAGTCGGATATGTCCATTCCAATGGCTCCATGAGCTTCTCCGAATTCGATGGGGTACAGGTTCATACATTTGACTGGGATCAGGAAATTGCAGGACATATCAGATATACGGCGAAGCTGGAAAAGGGAAGTGCTACAGTGTACTACGATATGGACGGTACAAAGCGGGAATGGTTCAGAGTGAAGGCAGGAGATTCCATCGAGGGCACGGGGCTGGATCTGAAGAAGGGAAGCATCGATATCCTGGTGGAGACGGATGAACCGTGTGAAGAAGGACGGTTTACCTTCGAGCCGATCTCATAACCGGGACGAAGGGACTGCAGACAGGGCCGGTTCATGGAGAAAGGGCAGGCACGGGCGGTTCATGGAGAAAGGGCAGGCACGGGCGGTTCACGGAGGAATCGCAGGCAGGGAAAGGGAGACAGTATGAAATCTCATTTGTCCGCATGGAAATATGTAAGAAACAACAAAAGACAGGTCTGGGTGATGATCATAGCATTGTCGCTTACCTTTATGACCATGTATCTGATTAACTTCATGCTTCTTACTACGAAGGAGAGCTTTAAGGGAGTTTTCTTCGGGCTTCCGAAGAGAATGGCAATGATGAAGCTGGACTGGAAGACGCTGGGGGTGGATCCGGATGCATATGGTTCCGATGAGGAAGCCTCGGAGGCGATGCAGGAAGCCCGAGAGAAGCTGATCCGGGATCTGAAGGCCAGGGAAGGGATCCGGGAGGTGTACTATACACAGACCCTTTCCTTTCAGTATGCGGGTCTGATCGGTGAGATCTGGGCGGATTTTCCGCTTCTTTCACAGGAACAGATTCCGGAGTATCTCGACCATATGGAGGCCAGACTGACAGAGGGACGACTCCCGGCCGGAGATGGGGAGATCCTGGTGGACAGCACCCTCATGAAGAATCAGAGCATGGAGGTGGGCGGATGGTTCATGGAGAAGACCTGGGGTAAGACCTTCCGGGTGGTGGGGGTCCTGGAATCCGATCATTTCACCTGTGTCGGGACACCCCAGGGTTACGCCAACAGCGGATGGTATTATGTGGTGCTGTGTGATCCCGACCATGCGGAGATGGGCCCCGAGCTGGAAGCGCTGGGGATTCATCCCACGCAATACGATACCATCAACGATGTGAAGGAATGGGCGGAAATGTACAGGAAGAATGTGGCCGATGTCATGGACGGAGCGCTGCTGGGAATCCTTCTGGTGGTTACGGTCTTTCTTGCGATCTCCATCATAGTGGCCTACATTTCCTTCCTTCGGAACCGGACCAATGAGTACTGCCTCTATACATCCATCGGGTTCAGTCGGTCGGATGTATACAGCATGATCATGCGGGAGATCGGGATCATTTTCGGGATCAGCCTTCTGCTGGGGGCAGTGTTCTCGGCGATGGCCATGGTGATCATGGGACAGTGCATGATGAAGCCCCTGGGACTGATCTACAGATACATCTATCCGGAACATCTGCTCCGGATCCTGACTGCATTTGTCGCCATCGTGGCGTTGCTGCAGCTGCCGATCCTGGTGACGATTCACAGGATCAGAACCATAGATAAAATGGAAGAATGACTGAGCGGGATGAACGGAAACCGAGGAGGAAATGCAATGTATAAAATAGATAATGTCAGCATGATTTATGATATGGATTCCGACGATAAGCTGTATGCCCTGAACGGGTTTTCGCTGGAGCTTCCGGACACCGGACTGGTGGGGGTGATCGGCCCCTCCGGCAGCGGAAAGAGTACCCT
This sequence comes from uncultured Lachnospiraceae bacterium, assembly GCA_902796375.1. Taxonomy (GTDB): domain Bacteria; phylum Bacillota; class Clostridia; order Lachnospirales; family Lachnospiraceae; genus Eubacterium_Q. Next base: position 4,472 of record CADBOW010000070.1, read on the forward strand.
CATGTACTGTATGTCCACGCTGAAGAAGCCCACGGAGGGGAGCATTCGGTACAATGACCGTGAGATCACCACCTTCTCCGACAGGGAGCGGGAGCAGGTACGGCGCAGGGAGTTCGGGTTTGTCTTTCAGAAGCATTACCTGGTACCGTATATGAACGCGCTGGATAATGTGGTGGTTGCAGGGGTCGGGGATCTCCGGCAGCTGAAGGAGAAGGGAGCGGAGTATCTGAAGGCCTTCGGACTGTCCGAGCGGGAGTTCGGGAAACGGCCGGCGAAGCTGTCCGGCGGTCAGTGCCAGAGAGTTGCCATAGCAAGAGCCATGATCAATGATCCGAAGGTGATCTTCGCGGATGAACCGACGGCTTCCCTGGACCACGAGAATGCATTTAATGTGATGAAGATCCTGAAGAAATATTCGGAGGACCGGCTGGTGATCGTTGTTACCCATGATCACAGCATCCTGAGGGATGTGGATCTGACTGTGGAAATGTGGGACGGCCGTCTGAGCGCCGTGAAGTGATGCCGCGTGAGGGACTGAGGGACATGCTGAGCGGTATAAAGCCACGGAGGGTGACGCAATCCGATGCGGAGGGGCACAGGTTCGCTCTGAGCGAGATGAAGAATCGATACAGGAAAAAGGAGAAATGTATGAATCCGTTCTCATCACTATATTATATACGTGAAAATAAGGGCCGGGCGGCGATCTGCATCTTCATGATGGTGCTCGGAACCTTCATGTTTCTGGCCGGAAACTATGTGGATTCCATGATCCGGTGCTTTGACAGATCCTTCGGGTATTATGACAGGGTCGTGAAGACCAATGCACAGACCACAGATGAAGACTTTCAGGATTTTGAGTCCGTTGTAAAGGATGTGAAGGGGGATCCGAAGCTGGACTGTGTAAGATACAGCGCTCTGGGATTTCCTTCTCTGTCCCATGGTACGGTGCTGGGACTTGATCTCACGGATACCTGCATGGTCTTCAATTCCGTGGAGGATATGAAGAAGGTCTTTGACCACCTGGGAATCCGGGCAGATCTGTCCCGGTGTAGGAACAGGTCCGTAGTTCTGACAGAGGATCTGGCGAAGAATCTGGGTCTGGCGGTGGGAGACCGGCTGGATCACTCCGTAAATGAATACCTGGATCAGGAATATACCGTGGATGCTCTGGTGGACGAACCGGGATATGCCATGTTCTACATTTTCGAAAATCCGGAGAATCTGTTCCGGCTCTATATCTTCAGCGATTCCCTGCAGGGGAAGGAACTCTACGGGTATGTGTCGGACCTGGTGGGAGACAGGAAGGTACAGGTGGTGCAGTCCTACCGGGACGAGGTCATGCCGGAAATGACGATCCTCTATGTGATCTTTTATGCCATGGTGATTTTGGTGGCCGTCGTCCTTGCGGTGACGATCAATTCGGTGATGACCGGCCAGTACATGAAGCGGACCTATGAGTTCGGTGTCTACCGGGCGCTGGGAAGAGGCCGGGGAGCGATCCGGTGCAAGGTGGCAAAGGAGGTATTGTCCATGAACCTTATCGCCGTGCTGCTGGGAGCGTCGATCATTTTCCTCTACACCTACCTGGTGAATTCCTTACTGTATGAGGAAAAGGGATTACATCTGCGGTATTTTTCCGGAATCGGTCTCCTGGGATTCCTGATCTGTGAAGGCCTGATCCTGATTCCGGTCATTCTCTCCAAGGGACGGCGAATGGGACGGGCAGATGTTACCGAATTCTGACAGAAGGACGGCGGGAGGAGAGCTTCCCGAAATCATATCGGAAAACACCTGAATCATGAAAATGCGGATCCACCGGAAAAACAGCCGGAGGATCTGCATTTTTTTGTGGAATTTAAAGGGACGATATGTTATAATACCAAACTGATTTATTGCGCGAGGGTGAAAATCCCTTATAATAAGGTTGTTTTTAACACAAAAAATCGTGAGGTGAAACGATTGTTACGGATCATCATGATGGTGCTGGGAGGGACGGTGATCGTCCTGCAGCTCCTGCTGACCTTGACCCAGAGGATCGGGTGCAGCATGGAAGTGGATGCGAAGCTGGTTGAACTGGTGAAGCACCGGCCGGGGATCGGATCGGTCAAACAGCCGGTTCTCCGGTATACCGTGGACGGGGATCATTACGAGATTGAAGCGCGGATCCACGCAAAGGGCTGGAAGAAGGAAGGCACCCATCGGATCCTGGTCAGCCCGAAGAATCCGGAGAAGGTCTGGCATAAGAGTAACTGGTGGGACTGCATCAAGGTGGTATTCCTTGGGGCTGTCTGCATGGGTCTGGCCTATATCGAAATCTGACAGGAGAGGAAAATGAACGCGGAAAGGGATACCATTTGCGCTATCGCTACAGGAACCGGAACTGCCGGGATCGGGATCGTCCGACTCAGCGGGCCGGAATCCGTGGAGATCGCGGAACGGCTGTTCCGCGGGAAGAGGAAGCTCTCGGAGCTGGCGACCTTCACGGCGGCCTTCGGACAGCTGGTGGTTCCCGGTGATGCCGGAGAACAGCCGCTGGATGAGGTGATCGCGCTGGTGATGCGGGCTCCGCATACCTATACCACGGAGGATGTGGTGGAACTGTCCTGTCATGGCGGGAGCCTGGTGCTTCGCAGAGTGCTGGATGCGCTGGTAAAGGCGGGTGCACGGCTTGCAGAACCCGGAGAGTTTACGAAACGGGCCTATCTGGGAGGCAGGATCGACCTGTCCGAGGCGGAGGCGGTGATGGATATCGTAGCCGCGGAAAATGATCAGGCCCTGGACGCCGCCATGCGTCAGTTAAAAGGAAGTCTTCGGACTGCGGTGATGCAGCTCCGGGAGAAACTGCTGTATGAAACAGCATATATCGAATCGGCGTTGGATGACCCGGAGAATTACAGCCTGGATGATTACCGGGAAAGGATCTCCCGGGTACTTGAGGAATCACAGGATGAGATACGGCGCCTTACAGCCGGAGCCGAGGAAGGACGCCTGCTGCGGCAGGGGATCCGAACTGCGATCATCGGCCGGCCGAATGCCGGGAAGTCATCGATCCTGAATCTTCTTCTCGGAGAAGAACGGGCGATCGTTACAAATATAGCAGGAACCACAAGAGACACACTGGAGGAACGGGCACTCCTGGGAGGGCTGCCGCTGGTGCTGATCGATACTGCGGGCATCCGGGACACGGATGATCTCATAGAGCGGATCGGTGTGGAACGTGCAAAGAAGGAAGTGGAGGATGCTGATCTGATCCTCTATATCCTGGATGCGTCCGAAGCTCTGACAGAGGAGGACGCGGAGATCCTGAAGGGTGTACCGTCGGGGATGCCGGTTGTGGCACTGCTGAACAAGCAGGATCTTCAGGTAGTACTGACACAGGAAGAAGTAAAACATTTCTTGGAGAAACATTTTCCCGAAAATGATACAGAGGAAGGCCGGATCCATGTGATCGAGATCTCCGCAGTCACCGGAGACGGCAAGGAGGCGCTGCGGGATGTGCTGCAGCAGATGTTCTTTGCGGGACAGCTTTCCGAAAATGAGGAGAAATATCTTCTGAATACCCGCCATCTGGAGGCGCTGCATCTGGCATCGGAAGCACTGGCCCGGGTGGGGGAAAGCGTGAATGCGGGTGTGGGAGAGGATTTCTATACCATCGATCTTTTGGCTGCCTATGAGGCTCTGGGGCGGATCACCGGTGAAACCCTGGAGGATGATCTGGCAGATAAGATATTTGCAGAATTCTGCATGGGTAAATAGAGTAGGTTGTTTTTGAACTCAGACATTTTCTGAAAGAGACAGGACGGAGGAAAAGACAGTGGCTAAGAAACCGGATAATGATCTGGAGAAGGAAGTAATGACAGAGCTGGAGGCTGAAACGACAACGGATACGGAGGGAGCGGTTTCCGAAGAATCGGTGGAGGAAGAGGCTGAAGGGACTGCAGCGGAGGTTACAGAGGCTGCAGAAGTGACCGGGGACGAAGAAAAGAAAGAGAAGAAGAAGGGAAAGAAGAAATCCAGGACCGTACTGAAGGTACTCATCTGGGTGGCGCTGGTATTCTCGATCATACTGATCTTCTCCGAGCGCTGGCTCCTGTCCTCCTGGTCGGAGCTGTCGGCGGATGAGATCATATATCATCTCAAGACATCCCTGGGCGGTACGAATCCGGATATGATCTGGGAATATATCCTGAAGACCTTTATCCCGACGATCATCGTAGTGGGCATACTGGTTACGGCATTTGTGATCCTGGTAAAGAAGAAGCCGCAGCTTCGGAGACGGATGTATATGATCGCCGGAATCCTTGCCATCGTGAATGTGATCAGTTGTGGTATCATTCTGGAGGCGAAAACGGGACTGTTCCGTTATGCGTTCCACCGGATGACCATGAGCGACAATGTGGAAGAAGACTTTGTATATAAGAATTATGTGGATCCCAAGACCGTGGAACTGAAGTTCCCGGAGAAGAAGAGAAATCTGATCTACATTTATCTGGAGTCAATGGAAATGACCTACGCTGACAAGTCCGTGGGCGGAGGTTTTGATACGGGATGCATCCCCGAGCTGACGAAGATGGGGCTCGACAGCGAGAATGAGGACTTCTCCGCAGATGACGGAACCCTGAACGGGGCTTATATCCTTCCGGGTGCCACCTGGACCATGGGTGCCATGTTTGCACATTCCACCGGGCTTCCGCTACAGATTCCCATCGGCGGAAATGAGATGACGGAGCAGGAGAATTTCTTCCCCGGCGTTCTGAGCCTGGGCGATATCCTGAAGAATGAGGGCTATAATCAGTGTCTGATGATCGGTTCCGAGGCAGTCTTCGGAGGACGTTCCAGCTACTACAAGCAGCACGGAGATTACGAGATCTGTGACTACAACTGGGCCATCGAGAAAGGAAAGATCGATCCGGATTACATGGTTTGGTGGGGCTTTGAGGATGAGAAGCTCTTCGACTTTGCCAAGGAGAAGATCCTGGATATGTCGAAGGAAGATAAGCCCTTCAATATGACTCTTCTGACCGTAGACACACATTTCCCTGACGGATATGTCTGCCGTCTCTGCAAGGAGGATTACGGCGATAACCGGTATGCGAATGTTATGGCATGCTCCAGCCGGCAGGTTGAGGAGTTCGTGAACTGGGCGAAGCAGCAGGATTTCTATGAGAATACCACCATCGTACTGATCGGTGATCATACCACCATGGATGCGGATTTCTGTGAAAATGTAGATTCCGGTTACCGCAGGAGGGTATATACCAATATTATCAACAGTGCGGTGAAGCGGGAAAAGCAGACCTACCGGAACTATTCCACCTTTGACATGTTCCCCACCACGCTGGCAGCCATGGGAGTCGAGATCTCCGGTGACCGTCTGGCCCTGGGTGTAAATCTGTATTCCGATCATACGACGCTGCTTGAGAAATACTCGGATTCGGAATGTTATAATGAACTAAGTGTTCCATCGGCCTTCATGAGCGAGCTAAGTCAGGTGAAGCTGACCACTGCGGATCTGGATAAGGTGAAGCTGAAGGATTCCGTCAGGATCAAGGAGAGCGAGAACGGCAAGGTTCTGATCCGGATCGACCGGATCGATATGATCAACTATATGGCGTTGAAGAAGGCCGAGGTTGAGATCACAAACCCGGCGACGGGGAATAAGCGAACGTATGAGATGACGGCGGTGCAGACAAACCCGAACCTGTTCTATTGCGAAGTTGAAACGGAAATGAAGTATACGAAGAAGAAGGCGGAGACCCTGAAGCTCACCATATACTTCACTGTGGAAGGGATAGATCGTTATCCGATTGTAGAGTATGAAAATGGAAAGATCACAAACTGATTCCCTGAGGGGAGAACAACTTCAGAAATACGTGGAGGAGTCCTACGACGTGGTCGTCGTAGGAGCCGGCCACGCCGGATGCGAAGCGGCTCTTGCTGCTTCGCGTCTTGGTTTTGAGACAATTCTTTTCACCGTCAGCATGGACAGCGTGGCACTGATGCCCTGCAATCCGAACATCGGAGGAAGCTCCAAGGGCCATCTGGTCCGGGAGATTGATGCCCTGGGGGGTGAAATGGGGAAGAATATAGATAAAACCTATATTCAGTCGAAAATGCTGAACCGCTCCAAGGGACCTGCGGTTCATTCCCTTCGCGCGCAGGCGGACAAGGGAGAATATACGAAGGAAATGCGGCGGACCCTGCAGCGGGAACCGAAGCTCACCCTGCGGCAGCAGGAGGTGACGGAGCTTCTGGTGGAACCCGTAGCCCCGGATGCGATCCCGAGTGACGGGACGAAATCCGCAGGAGGAGAGAAGCAGACCGTGAAACGCGTTGTGGGTGTCCGGACCTGCTCCGGAGCGGTTTATCATGCGCGGACGGTCATTCTGTGTACCGGGGTCTATCTGAAGGCGCGCTGCATCTACGGTGAGACCATCAGCTACACGGGGCCCAACGGCCTTTCCGCAGCGAACCATCTGTCGGATTCCATGGCGGAGGCCGGGATCGGGATCCGTCGGTTCAAAACCGGAACGCCGCCCCGGATCGATCGGAAATCCATAGACTTTTCAAAGACCGTGGAGCAGAAGGGGGATGAAAGGATCGTTCCCTTCTCCTTTGAAAACCGGCCCGAGGACATTGAGCGGGAGCAGATCTCCTGCTGGCTTACCTACACAAATGAAGAGACACATCAGATCATAAAGGAGAATATCCACCGGTCACCGCTGTACTCCGGGGTGATCCAGGGAACCGGCCCCCGGTACTGTCCGTCCATTGAGGACAAGATCATGAAATTTCCGGACAAGGACCGGCATCAGCTGTTCATTGAGCCGGAGGGAGAATTTACGGATGAAATGTATCTGGACGGCATGCCTTCTTCCCTTCCGGAGGATGTGCAGTATCGGATGGTGCATTCCGTCCCCGGACTGGAGCATGCAAAGATCGTTCGAAACGCCTATGCCATCGAATATGACTGCATCTCCGCAACGGAGCTGAAGCCTTCTCTGGAATTCAGAGAGGTGGAGGGTCTCTTTGCTGCAGGGCAGATCAACGGAAGCTCCGGATATGAAGAGGCCGGGGCCCAGGGTCTGATGGCGGGGATCAATGCGGCCAGACAGCTGCAGGGAAAGGAACCGGTGATTCTGTCCAGGTCGGACGGATACATCGGCGTCCTGATCGATGACCTGGTTACAAAGGAAACCCGGGAACCGTACCGGATGATGACCAGCCGGGCAGAATACCGGCTTCTGCTCCGTCAGGACAATGCGGATCTTCGGCTGACTCCCATCGGTCATGAGATCGGACTCATTTCCGAGGAACGGTATCAGGCCTTCCTGACCAAGAAGAATATGATCGAGTCCGAGATTCAGCGGCTGGAAAATACCCACATCGGTGCGGCGAAGGTGACACAGGATTTCCTCACGGCACATGGAAGCGCGCCTCTTCGGACTGGCGCGGTTCTGGCGGATCTTCTGCGGCGGCCGGAATTTCATTACCGGGATCTGGAGGAGCTGGATCCGGACCGGCCGAGGGAGGGAATCTCCGAGGAAATCGCAGAGCAGATCGAGATCTCCGTCAAGTATGAGGGATATATCAAACGACAGAAGCAGCAGGTGGAGCATTTTCTTAAAATGGAGGGCAAAAGAATACCGGAGGACCTGGATTACGGTCAGGTGAAGAATCTCCGGAAGGAAGCCCGTCAGAAGCTGGAAGCCGTGCGACCGGTGTCCATCGGCCAGGCGTCCCGTATCTCCGGGGTATCACCGGCGGATGTGTCCCAGCTGATGCTGTATCTCCGTCTGTAGGTCTCTTGCGTGGTATGGTAGAACGTGGTAAAATGATTACTGTTGTTGCAAAAAATCCGAGATAAAGGAAAACTGTTACATGAAGTATATTGTATTGGATCTGGAGTGGAATCAGAGTGCTTATGGCAGAGCCGGAGAGCATCCGCGCCTTCCCTTTGAGATCATTGAGATCGGTGCGGTGAAGCTGGATCATAAATACCGGCTGGAATCGGAATTCCGTGAGCTGATCACTCCGAAGATTTATAAGAAGCTGCATCATACCATCCGAAACATGCTGAATTATGATGAGAAGGATCTGCAGCGGGAAGGTAAGCCCTTCAAGGATGTCTGCAAAAGATTCCTGGACTGGTGCGGCGAGGACTCGGTATTCTGTACCTGGGGAATGTCGGATATCTTCTATCTGCAGAACAATATGGATTTTTATTATATGGATAAGCTTCCTTATCCGGTCCGTTACTATAACATTCAGCAGATCTATGCGGACAAGTATGATCCGAATAAAACCATCTGCAAGCTGGAGAAGGCAGTGGAGGCACTGAATATTCCCGTCATGGAACCCTTTCATGCGGCCATCAGTGACGCGAGATACACGGCAAAGGTGCTTGCAGCGGCCAAGCTTGGGAATATCAAGGATAAATACACCGTAGATATCTACCAGAGACCCAAGAAGCCGGAGGATGTGATCAATGACCGGCACGCAAATGTGATCGACTATGTCTCCATAGAGTATCCGAGCCGCGCGGTGGCTATGGCGGATGAGGGGGTGTCGGAGCTGAGATGCCCGAAATGCGGCAGGCTTCTGTCGCTGAAGGTAAAATGGTTCAGCAACGCACAGAACTCCGAGGTGGCAGTCGGACGTTGTTTCTATCATGGATATGTACAGGGCAAGATCCGCTTCCGGAATACGGAAGGCAGCGATGATACGGTATATGCGATCAAGAAGATCACCCGGACAAATAAAGCAGGATTCGAAGGATTGAAGGCCAGACAGGAGGAACTCCGGGAGAAGAAGAGACAGAAAAGACATGAATCCGAAAAAAGAAGATCGAAAGCCAGACGGGCAAGAAAAAGGAGAAAGACTCCGAGTAAGAAATCCGCTTCGTAGAGAGGCGGATTTCTTTCTGCTTGTGCGAAGGTTTCATCTTTATGATTGCGCTTTTTTTGTGTATAATGAAAATTGGGGCAAAAGATTTATCGTCAGAAATGAGCTTTATTACAAATATAGGGGGTTCAGATGAAGAAAATACTTGTGGTAGACGATGAGGAAATGATGCGCAAGATCACAAACCGCATCTTATCGAAGGAATATGAGGTTGTTCTGGCCGGCTCAGGACAGGAAGCCATCGAGGTGTATGAGAAGGAACGCCCGGATCTGATCCTGTCGGATCTGATGATGCCGGAAATGAACGGCTTTGAAATGCATAAGATCCTGCAGGACAAGTACCATGAATCCATCCACATCATGTATATGACGGCAGATGATGCGGAGGAGGTAGAGGACAGAGGTCTGGATATGGGAGCGGCGGATTTTATCCATAAACCGCTTCGCCCGGAGGTTCTGCTGAAACGGGTTGCCAATATCATGAACAATCTGGAGAAGATCAGTACTTTGACGGAGGAGGCAACCATCGATAAGCTGACAGGACTGATGAACAAGGCCACCACCATTTCCACACTGACGGATCTGGTGCAGCATGCGACGGGAACTCTGCTCATGGTGGATCTGGACAGCTTTAAGCTGGTGAATGACATTTACGGTCATGATATGGGGGATCAGGTGCTGAAGGGCTTTGCGGAGATCCTGATGAGCAATACGGAACCCGGGGATGTTCGTTCCAGGGTTGGCGGTGACGAATTTATGCTGTTCCTGAATGGGGTCACGGACGAAGAGATCATGAAGGATCTGTCCCAGCGCGTGAACCGGCAGATCGTGGAGATGGCAAAACGGCTTATGGGAGAGGACATGCAGATCCCTCTGGGAGTATCCTTCGGCGGAGTTGCCGTTCCCCAATTCGGAACGGATTATGAGAAGCTGACGCAGAAGGCGGATCGGGCACTTTATAACATAAAGAAAAACGGAAAGCACGGAATAGCCTTCTATCGGGAGAGCATCGCGAAGACGGAGGTGAAGGCCGTAGCATCCATCGATGAGTTGCGACGGATCCGTCAGGTCATGGGTGAGCGCAATCTGACGGATACGGCCCTGCAGCTGGAGCCCCAGTCCTTTGCTACAGTTTATAAATTCATCCTGCGTTATCTGCATACCTATCATGGTTCCGCCTACACGGCGCTGGTGACCATGGAGAAGAAGAATCCCTCCCTCAGTGATGATGCATTCAATAAGATCACAGAGGAGTTCGGAGAGCTGATGACGAAGTCGCTTCGGAAGAGCGATATCATGATGCAGAATCGTCCGAACCAGTATTTCCTTCTTCTGCCTGAGCTTCCGGAGGAGCATGCGGAGTCTGTATTTGCCAGGGTCCGTAATGGTTGGAGGGAATCGGAGCATTCGGAGGTAACAGTCATCCGATTTGATGCGGAGAAGATCAGCTTCGAGGAAAACCGGGAGGTTGAGCGAAGAAAATAGGTGTGACGGTGTAACAGGGAGAAATCGTCTATGAGAAATACAGTACGAAAACAAGATGTGATCGTGGTCATCGCCCTGGTGGTGGTGTTTATCACGATCATCATCCTGAATACGCGTCTGATTGATTCCATGATGGTTACACAGGTGGATCAGGTCAATCAGAACCGCATGGAGGTTGGGAGCAACAAGCTGGATGCTGCGATCTCCGAGAGAAGAGGTGTGCTGTACCGGTTCGCAAAGGAAGCGGAAAAGAAAATGGCAGAGCTCGGAACCGGAGACCGATTTGCCACATACATAAAGGAAGCCGGCAGAGATATGCGGGAGGAACTGGGAGATACCCTGATCAATGTGTATGTTGCAAGTGAAAAATTCCAGTACTATCCGGATACAAGCCTTCCGGTGGGTTTTGACGGGAAACAGCGGATATGGTATAAGTCCGCGGTGGATGCCAAGGGAAAGGTGGTCGTATCAAAGCCTTTTACCGACCAAAGCTCGGGGCAGCTGATCATTACCTTTTCAATCGTCCTTGATGACGGGGTGACCGTTCTCGGGATGGACTACACTCTGAAGGAGGTACTTGCGGCAGTCACCAACCTGGCAGGTGAGGACGGGTCCATGCCCTTTATTCTGACGGATGACGGTTATATCGTCGGATCCACGGATTTCAAATCGGTTGGAAAGAAGCTGAGCGATGTATTGCCGGAGTATGCCGCGGTCCTGGAAAAACTGAGCAAGTCGTCTCAAAGTGTAAACTACCAGGAAGTTTCGGTGGATGATACAACGAAGACGGTATTCTATTCAAAGCTTACCAATGGGTGGACCATCTCGCTTTTCGTGAAGAATTCCGCTCTTTACGGCTCGTCAAGAGGGCAAAAAACCGCGAATATCGTGATCAACATTGTTCTGATGCTGGTGATCATTATTACATTTCTCGTTGGTTCCAGAAACCGTATCCGTGCACAGGAGCTGCTTCAGAGCCGGGAGGTCTTTGTCTCCAGGATCCTGGACAATCTGCAGACACCTCTGAGTGAGATCCTGCGGCTCAGCGATATGGAGCGCTTCAATAATTCCAATGATATCAAGAAGGATATGCAGGATATCCGGGCATCCAGTATGAAGCTCCGTGAAATGATGGATAACCTGATGTCCTATTCCACCATCGTTTCGGATGTGGATAAGAACATAGGCAAAGAGCAGCAGAAGAGAAGGAAGCTGGCCCGGTCCATCGGTATCTTCCGAAATGTCATCATCGTGATCCTTGTGCTGATCTCTGCCATCAGCATGTATTTCTATGTACATAACCGGAGCAGTGTGGTCCGTGAGACCGTACTTTCAGATATGGATGATTTTGATGCGAAGCTGACCCAGTGGGAGGCTGAGCAGTCTACCGTACTTCAGGTCTTTACGGATGCCATCTGTTCGCAGCCGGAGATTCTGAATGATTACGAGGGGGCTGTGGCATGGCTGAATCGTATGTCTCAGCGCTATGATTCCATATCCCTC
>CADBOW010000071.1 GCA_902796375.1 uncultured Lachnospiraceae bacterium
CGGATTATGAAGCCGGCGAGCTGATGGAGATCTTCCGCTACATGTGCCATGAAACGGATTATGTTCTGACACCGAATGCCGCAACCATGGCTGAGGCTTACCTCCGCGGCATGGTGGACGGCAAGACCAAGAACTTCGCAAATGCGCGTCTGGTACGTAACTACTTCGAGCGCTGCATCGACCGTCAGGCATCCCGTATCGTACAGGATGAGAACATGACCGAGGACGATCTGGTCACCTTCGTTCGCGAGGATATGATCGAGTCCGAAACCCATGCAGCTCTGGAGCGTCCGGTGGACGACTGATCCCGGGAGCGGCAGGCGTTCCGAGAAAAATACACCAACAAAAAATACAGCAACAAAAAAATGTGCCACAACAATTGGCACATTTTTTTGTTGCTGTTATAATACGGCTTCACCGGCAGAGTCCGTCTGATCTGTCCGGTCTTCCTCTTCTGCATCTCCCTCTCCGGCATCTCCCTTCTTCCCGGAAGCTTTCCGGCGTTTCGGCCAAAACGCCACGAAATATCCTGCCAGGATCACAGGAACCGCACATATCACATCCACAGCTGAATGCTGTTTCACAAATGTCACGCCCACTGCCACCAGGAACGCCTCTGCCCAGAAGAGGAACATACACAGCTTCCCCCGGAACCGTTTGGACGCCATGGCTGCAAATACCACGCCGAAGCCTGTGGACACATGCTCCGACGGACATACATTTGTATTATGATCCAGCTTGTAGATGATCCCCGTCAGCCAGGTAAAGAAATTATCCCTGGGGAACTTCTCCGGCCACATATCCTGTCCGTTGGGCCATGCGCAGTAAACGATCAGTGATATGGTCAGCGTCACGATCATATATTTCATAAGCCTGACAAAGACCGGTACTTCAAAGCAGACGCTGTACAGAACCATAAGGATCCAAAACGGATACCAGATCACATACGGAATAATAAAGTACTCACAGAACGGGATCTTATCATCCAGTGCGCAGTGCACCACCGAATATCCGTTTCTGGAGGCCAGGATCTCCAGGCCGAAAAAAGCGAAAAGATAAACTGGCCAGAACAGCAGCAGAAACAGATGTCTGTATTCCTTCTTTTTGATATCCCGGAACTGAAAGCCTCTGTAGGCCCAGTCCTGTTTTAATTCATTCCACATGTTACTTCTGCTTCTCCAGATAATCTACGATGTCCTGAACAACCGTAAAGGTCGCCAGTTCCTCATCGGGGATCACGATCCCTTTCTCTTCCTCCAGTGTCATAAGCAGCTGCAGGATATCAATGGAATCCGCTCCCAGATCCGCCTTGATCTTCGAATCCGGCTTTATGATGGAATCATCCTTTAATTTCAGCTGCTTCGCCAGCAATGCCTTCACTTCTTCAAACATTTTGCATCCTCCGTTTGTTCAATCCTCTACAGCTTCTTCACATAGGCTCTGCGCCGCTTGTGCTGCACAGCCTTGAAACGCTTCCACTGATTCTGGATCGCATAATTTGTCTCCATATTCAGATTTGTCTCCGCGAACTCTATCCCGTCATCCCTCAGCATCCGCATCAGCTCCGCGGAAATGATCGCATTCAGTCCCCGGTTGATATATTCCGGATCCACGGCAATGAGTCCCAGATCCAGTACCTTCGGTTTTTTGATCCCTTTGATCAGTCTGGCCAGTGCCATGGGGGTCAGATGTCCGTAGGATTTCTGAACCGCCTTAGACAGGGACGGGAAACAGAGTCCCAGACATACGACCTTATCATTTTCATCCAGGATCACGGTAATATGCTTCAGATCGATCACCATCTTGAAGTTATCCATGAGCATATTCTTCATGCCCTCCGTAAAGGGAACCGTGCCGTAGATATCCTTATATGCCACATCCAGCAGCTCAAAAAAGCCCTTCGAATACTTGTCAAAGAATTCCTGGGTGGAACCGGCCTTGCCGAAGTGCAGATTATAACGCTTCATAACAAAATCCGAAAGCTTCTGAAGCGAATCATCCGGCTCATCCGGCAGATAGATCTTGCTCTCGACCCAGTCCACCTCTTTTTCATAGCCCAGCCCCTCGATCAGGTACTGATAATAATCCGCATTATACTGCTCCTCGAAGGTAGACAGTTCATGAAAGCCTTCCACCAGAAGTCCTTCCCGCTCCAGATCGGAGAATCCCAGCGGACCGCAGATCGTATCCATTCCCTTGGAACGTCCCCAGTCCTCCACGGCCTGGAAGAGAGCCTTCGCCACCCGCTTCTCATTGATGGAGTCAAACCGGGTAAACCGGATCCTTTTCTCTCCCCGGATCTCATTGCTGGATTTCTGAAGTATCCCGGAGATCCTGCCGGCGATCTTCCCATTGATATATGCATTATAATACACTGCTTCACAGGTATCATGATAGACATAATCCTTCCGGAAGATCTTCTTCTCATCCCCATAAAGCGGCGGAACAAAATACGGATTGCCGCGATATAACCGAAGGGGGAATTCCAGAAATTCCTTCTGCTCCTTCTTTGTTTTTACTTCTCTTACTATAACCTCTGCCATAATACCTCTCCATTTGTCCGATCATACTTCTCCGGTTTCCCTCGATCCGAAATGCCCCCTCTGCCGGTCATCGATGCTTCGCATGGAAGCTGATCCCCAGCGTATCCGGACCGCAATGACTGCCTGCGGTGGGATTCACCTCATTGATCTCGATCCGCAGCCGGTCGCCATACCGGTCGATCATCATTTTCTTTAAATGCTCTGCCAGATCCGGCGCGTCCGCATGTGCGATGATCACACGATGTCCGTAAATGTCGTCTGCCAGCTCATTCACATATTCCATCAGCCGTTCCATGGCCCTGAAACGTCCCCGTTCCTTGCCGATGCTTACCATCTTTCCTTCGGAATCCATATGGATGATGGGACGGACACCGATCACATTTCCCATGATCCCCGCAAGTCCGGACACCCGTCCGCTCCGACGGAAGAAGGTCAGATTATCCGCAAAGAAATAAACTGCAAAGCGGTCCACCTCCTCTGCGGCCCATTCCACGATCTCCTCGGCGTTTCTCCCTGCCTTGTAGAGATCTCCGATCTCCTTTACGATATTCAGGCTTCCGATGGTGATCCCCTTGGTATCTACCGTGTAAAACTTCCGTTCCGGATACTTCTTCTTCAGCTTCGAAACCGCCTGATCCATGACATCAAAGGTCGCTGACATCGCTCTGGAGAAATGGACATACAGGATATCATTTCCCGCTGCAAATACCGGCTCGAAACTGTCCTTATAATCATACTCATTGAGAGCGCTTGTATTCGGCAGGGTTCCCTCCCGAAGCTTCTGATAGAAGGCGTGGGCGTCAAACTCCCTGAAGTCCTCATAGGGATGCGTCTCCACTCCATCTATGTTATACGGCATGCTGATCAGCTGATAACCGAATTCCCTCGCCTCCTCCGGGGTAAGATCCGTATCCGTATCCGTAAATAAAACCAACATAACTGACTCTCCTTTATATCATTCCGCCGGGTCCTTCTTCTCAAGCTCAACGGTTTTCTTGATATGCCGCCCGATGATCTCGGACACATCACTGATGGCGATGAAGGCCGACGCATCAACCTGTCCTATAATACTCCGAAGCTCCCGAACCTCAAACCGGGTCAGAACGCAGTACAGGATCACCTTCTTCCCGCTGACCAGTCCTTCTCCCTCCATGATGGTTACGGTCCGTCCCAGCCGCTTATAGATCTGATCCGCGATCTGCTTTGCATCATTTGTAATGATCATTGCCGCCTTCGTCTGCTCGGTTCCGTTCTCCACGATGTCCAGCACCTTGGAGGTGATGAAATAGGTCAGCAGACTGTACATGGCCCGGTCAAACCCGAAGAAGAAACCGGCCACGGAGAAGATCACGATATTGAAAATGAGTACCGTCTGACCCACCGGAAATTTAAACCTCCGGTTAAGAAGGATCGCCACCGTCTCCGTTCCGTCCAGGCATCCGCCGCACTTGATCACAAGCCCGACTCCGATTCCCAGGATCACTCCCCCGAAGGACACAGCCAGAAGGTATTCCTCCGTGGCATTCTTCAAAGGGGCAAACACCTGCAGAAAGACAGAGAAGATCAGCATGGCATAAGCCGATTTGGCTATGAACATCTTCCCCATTTTCCTGAAACCGATGATCAGAAACGGAATGTTGATCAGCATGGTGAGCAAACCGAGAGGAATCTTCAGCAATGTGTTCAGCATGATGGATATCCCCACCACGCCTCCGTCCAGGATGGTGCAGCCAACCAGGAATTCCTCGATGGCAAAAGCTGCGATCACGGCTCCGACGGTGATCAGCAGCAGCTCGATCAGTAATTCACCTGTAATCCTCTTTCGTATCATCCGACGTATTCTGTCCCACCTTCTTCATGATCTATATTAATCTCTTGCGTCCTGTCTGATATCCTGTACAGGGAAGATATTCTTATGCCGTACGATCTTCATGCTGGCATTCTTAATGAACTCCTCATCCCGGAGCTTCACACGAACGATCTGCTTATACAACGGGCGTCCCTTGTTTACCCGGTCCTTCAGAGCATCAAAATAGGCCTGATCTCCCCTATGTTCTTCATCCGGGAAGATCTCCGCAATGATCTTGGACTGTTCATCATAAACCAAAACCTCCATCACCGCGTCATCCCGGGCAATATCCATTTCCAGCTCCTCCGGGGAAATATTCTCGCCATTGCTGAGAATGATCAGATTCTTCTTCCGTCCTGTCAGAACCAGGAAGCCGTCATCCGTGATATATCCCAGGTCTCCCGTATGATACCAGCCGTCGATCAGCACCTGATCTGTGGCCTCCGGATCCTTGTAATAACCCTTCATGACCAGATCCCCTCGGAATACCACCTCTCCTTCATCCGTGATCCTGACATCGATCCCGGGAACCACCTGTCCCACGGAACCGTCCAGGCGATGGTAGTTCCGGTTGACCGCCGTACAGGGCGAACACTCCGTGGTGCCATAGCCGTTCAGAACCTCGATTCCCCAGGACCGGAACTCCTGAACATACATGGGATCCAGCGGCGCTCCGCCGCAAATGATATACTGCAGCTTTCCGCCGAATACCTTCCGGATGGAATCATAGGTGATCCGTCTCACATCGACTCCCACCTTACGGATGATCTCCGTACTCTTCATCAGGGTCCGGAACGCCTTCTCCTTACCCCTCTTCCGGATCTCCGCCCAGATCTGGCGATGGAAGAATTCCACAAACATCGGCACCAGGAACATGGTCTGTGGCTCGAATTCCTCCATATTATTCTTCACCTGCTTCAGGCTCTTGTTAATGAATACCGTCTGTCCGAAATACAGTACCATCAGGATCCCGACGATCAGTCCGAAGGCATGATGGAAGGGAAGCACCGCAAGCACATTTCCATCCAGACGGAACAGCTTGCAGGTGTTGTTGATCTCAAATGCGATATTCCGGTTGGTGAGCTCCACACCCTTGCTGAAGCCCGAGGTTCCTGATGTGAACAGGATCGCAGCAGTCTTATCCTGCTGCACATTATATTTCCGGAATTCCGTCTTTCCCTTTCGCAGCAGGCCGCGTCCCTCTTCCAGATAGGCTTCGAAATCTTCCATGCAGTAGATCCTGCGGCCGGATTTCTTCTGAATCTTCGATCTGTAGGCTCCGCTGACCATGACCACATTACAGTCACTCTTCTTCAGCAGCTCCTGAATCTCATTCTCCGGAAGACTTTTGTCGATGGCCACCGCCACATTTCCGCCATTAATGACAGCCAGAAATGTAACGATCCATTCGTAGGAATTCTCTCCGATGATGGCGATCTGCTTTCCCTGCAGCTTTCTGCCGTACATCCAGGTTCCCAGAGCATTTACATCATTGTATAGATCGATATAGTCTTTATTCATCTCCCCGTTTTCCACCGGGTAAACAAAAGCCGAGCGATCCGGATGTGCTTCTGCCTTCACAGCCAGCAGATCCTTCAGATCCCGGATCTCCGGATTCTCATAATAGGGATATTTTTTATTTTTCATTTCACACCTCACAGCCCTTATGTTACAACGAATTGCACACATTCAACATTTTACAGCATATTCCGGATTTCCGCAATCATCAGTATCCCCGGACACGAAAATCTCTCTCCCCTTCTTCCGGCGGCAGACTTCGCACCTCCATGTCCTGCACATCGATGTAACGGCCGGCACGGATCTCCGCGATCATCCGGTCGATCTCCTCCGCCGTCCCCTGTACCTCCATGGTAACCGAGCCGTCATATTCATTTCGGACCCAGCCGGTGACTCCCAGCGCGGCAGCCGCCTGCCTGGCGTGCCAGCGAAAGCCCACCCCCTGTACCAGTCCTCTGAATACGATCCTTTTTCTGATCCTGATCCTCATCTCTTCCTGACCCTCATTTCTTCCCAGCCTCGTCTCCTGGCCGGTCCTTCTCCTGTCCCGGCCGTCGAAAATCACAACTATCATACCATGCACACAGCCGAAAATGAAGTGAAACAACCGATTTCATCCCATGCTCCTCTGATTCCTGCGGGATTCCTGCGGCCTTCGCAATTCTCCTTGTGAATTCCCGTCAGTTTTGATATGATAGAAGAGTCTAATCACTATATTTCAGGAGGAGTACATATGGGGAAGCTGCAACCGAATGCGGAAGCTCAGATCCGCGAGATCTGTGCCCGTTACAAGGATGAAAAAACGCCTCTTATGATGATCCTCAGCGATATCCAGAACGAGTATGGATATATCCCGCTGGAGGTTCAGGAGGTAGTTTCGGAAGAAACCGGCATTTCCGTTGCCGAAATCTACGGAGTCGTTACTTTCTATTCATTTTTCTCATTAAAGCCAAAAGGAAAATATGTCATCGGATGCTGTCTGGGTACCGCCTGCTATGTCAAGGGTGCGCAGCAGGTCATCGACAAGTTCTCCGAGCAGCTGGGTATCGGACCCGGCCAGACCACGGAAGACGGTCTGTTCACCATAGATGCGCTTCGCTGCATCGGCGCCTGCGGTATCGCCCCGGCCGTAAGTATCAACGGCAAGGTATACCCGAAGGTGTCTGTTTCGGATGTTCATAATATTGTGGCTTCCTATCAGGATGCTGAACATGCAGGGGAGGTGATCGTATGAGTGAGATCGCAAAAATCACTACCGCGGAAGCTTTACAGGAAACCGTTGCTGCATGTACCAAAGCCATGGATGACAAGTTCAGCGGCGCCGACGGAAAAAGACATATCGTTCTCTGCGGTGGAACCGGCTGTCTGTCCAACAATTCCATGGACATCAAGAAGCGCTTCGAGGAGAAGCTGGCAAAGAAAGGACTTACGGACAAGGTTACAGTGAACCTTGTAGGCTGCTTCGGCTTCTGCTCCCAGGGTCCCTTCGTAAAGATCTATCCGGAGGATACCCTCTATCGTCTGGTTAAGCTCGAGGATGTGGATGAGATCATCCATACCGACATCATGAATAATTCCGTTGTATACCGTCTGCTTTATGAGGATACCGCCACCGGAGAAAAGGTAACCAAGCAGGAGGATATCAACTTCTATAAGAAGCAGCGCCGCGTGGCACTGCACAACTGTGGCGAGATCAATCCGGAAGAGATCTCCGAGGCACTGGGTGCCGGTGCATTCAAGGGTCTGTCCCGTGCACTTTCCATGACGCCCCAGGAGGTGATCGACGAGGTTCTGGCCTCCGGTATCCGCGGGCGCGGTGGTGCCGGTTTCCCCTCCGGAAGGAAATGGCAGTTTGCTCGTAATGTGGAAAGCGAAGAGAAATATGTAGTCTGCAACGGTGACGAGGGTGATCCGGGTGCATTTATGGACCGAAGCATCCTGGAAGGAAATCCCCTGGCCGTGATCGAAGGCATGATGATCGCAGGCTACGCCATCGGTGCAAAGGAAGGCTACTTCTATGTACGTGCCGAGTATCCTATCGCCGTAAACCGTCTCCGGAATGCAATCAAGCAGGCACGTGAGGCCGGTCTTCTGGGTAAGAATATCCTGGGAACCGACTTCTCCTTCGATTGTCATCTCCGCCTGGGCGCAGGTGCTTTCGTCTGCGGCGAGGAGACCGCCCTTCTGAACTCCATCGAGGGTAAGCGGGGTATGCCCCGTCCCCGTCCGCCATTCCCGGCGGTCAAGGGTCTCTGGGAGAAGCCCACGATCATCAACAATGTAGAAACACTGGCATGTATCCCCTTCATCCTGCGGGAAGGTGCTGAAGAATTTGCAAAGGTAGGAACCGAGAATTCCAAGGGAACCAAGGTATTCGCTCTGGGCGGAAAGGTCAACAACGTAGGCCTGGTTGAGGTTCCCATGGGAACCACGCTGCGTGAGCTGATCTATGACATCGGCGGCGGCATCCCGGGAGATAAGAAGTTTAAGGCGATCCAGACCGGCGGACCCTCCGGCGGCTGTCTCACCGAGAAGTATCTGGACGAGCCCATTGACTTCGATAACCTGGTTGCAAAGGGCTCCATGATGGGATCCGGCGGCGCCATCGTTATGGACGAGGACAACTGTATGGTTGACGTAGCCAAGTTCTACATGGAGTTCATC
>CADBOW010000072.1 GCA_902796375.1 uncultured Lachnospiraceae bacterium
GTACTTCAACGCGGACATCCGAAGCGCATATAAGGAGGTGGAGCATGTGGCAAATGACCGGCTTCTGTCTCAGCTGCCGGAGGATCTGCGCCCCGTCTATGATGGAATCTTCCATAAACAGAAAACCGAGGAAGAGCTTCTGCTCCGCCGTATGGTGAAGGCCGCCGACAAGTTATCCGCTCTCATCAAATGTATCGAAGAGGAGCGATCCGGCAATCAGGAATTCCGTACCGCAAAGGAAAGCACGGAACGTGCCCTGGCCGAAATGGCAGAGGAACTGCCGGAGGTAAAGGACTTCCTTCGGGATTTCCTTCCATCCTACGGAAAGACACTGGACGAGCTGACCTGACGATCGGTCAGCTGGCTAAACAGACATTCGTACAGGTATGCCTGCCGGCCGTATCTCGCAAAAAGGCAGCCCCTGTCACACCTCATGCCGAGGCAGACGATAGGGGCTGTCTTTTTATTATGTTATATGCTGTTTTGCATTGGAATATTTCCTGCGTCTTATGATCCCAGTGAACTCACCTGGTTTCTTCCATTCTGCTTTGCAAAATACAGGCAGTCATCCACCGTCTTGTAGAGATGCATCCGCTCTTCCCTTCCTGTAGCAGCCACTACGCCGATACTGATGGTCAGCTTACCCAGCACTCCTGTGAAGTCATGCTGTTCCACGGTTTTCCGAAGCCTCTCTGCAATATTCACCGCACGGCTGATGTCACAATCCGGGATCACGGCGAAGAATTCCTCTCCACCCCAGCGTCCCACGCTGGATCCCGGGATCGAATCAACCATGCCCTTGAAGATATTCGTCATCTCCACAAGCACGGAATCTCCCACCGCATGTCCATAGGTATCATTCACCCGCTTGAAGAAGTCGATGTCCATCATGAAAAGGCCTACCTTCCTGCCGTCGGCTGAAGCATCGCACAGTGCCTGTTCGATCACCTCCTCCAGTCTGCGGCGGTTATATATGCCTGTCAGAGTATCATACTGTGACATATAGGACAGTCGTTCATTCATCTTCTCCAGATGGTTATATGCATTCTGAAGCTCTGTTGTAGACGAGGCTACCAGCTGTGTCAGTCGCTTCATCAGAAGCGCCTGTCCTTTCAGCACTGAGTCATCCACTCGAAGTGCCGGATGCATTTCCGCTTTCGGATTCCCCTCACGCATGGCTATAGAAAGCAGAGTGATATTGTATTCCAGAACATTTCCGGTCTGCTCATTTCGCTTCACCTCACCCCAGGTATGAAACCCGGCTGTGGAAGCCAGCTCAGCAAAGGGAAGCATTTCCATGTCCACAAAATCCTCCCAGAAGGATTTCCGAACGGAGCAGGAATAAAGAAGTATCACCTCCGGCTGGAACTGACGCACCTGCTCGATCCGCGCATTCACCTTCTTCACGATGAGTGATGGGTTTCCGAAGCAGAGGTAGATATGCATCCCCTCCGTCACATAACCTGCCAGATCCAGAGTTCCGTCTTCCTCCACCGTTATGGTATGACGGAGCAGCTCATCCTCCTCCACCGCTGCGATCAGCGGGAATTCAAATGTATTCTCTGCAAAATTATCATTCCGGTCAATCTGAAGGTACTTCTCATATACCTCCACTGCCGGACGATGATTCAGCTCCATCAGCCGGCTTTCGTCCGCCTTCGTCACTGTGAAATGATGGCCCAGCCGCTGCCAGCCCACCGACTTGTCCACATCAATGTGAAAGTCCCGACCGGCATAGAATACTGCAAAGATCTTATTGTCCGTGAGTCCGTTTTCATCAAAAATGAAGTGTTCTCCCACGTCCATGGAGTGACCGCCGGCGTATCCGCCGAAGACTGCCACGCCCTCTTTACATTTCCCCATCTTCTCAAAGATTAGTCTGGTATTGAACTCAGTTCCGGTAAGGATCAGCTCCACGGCTTTGATCTGATCTATGGAATCCGTCGTTTCAGCCAGTGTTTTTCCGATGGCTGCCTCATTTCCCTTGATATCATCATACTTTACAACCCGAACCTCAGCCAGTTCAAAAAATATGGCTGAGATCAGGATCCCTGGCGCCATCAGCCTTGCATCACGGATTTCTCCGGCTGAAACGGTACCCAGGATATCCGACTCCGGAAACTCGGCCTTTAATCCGGCGGAGAGAGGCTGCAGCACCTTTTCATCCGAGACCGCACTGAATACATGGAACAAAAGCGTCTTATACTGTCCGTCATCCCATTCTTTACGAATCTCCGACAGTTGGGATGATAATTCCCTGCTCTGATCATAGGTCACCAGCATCTGCTTCATCCGCCTTCACCTCCAAGTCACATTATTCCTCCGGATCTTTTTCCTCTGAAACCTCATCTGCTGAGTCCTCATCTGCCGAGTCCCTGTCCTCCGCTTCTAAGTCATCGCTCTTTGGTCCCTCGTACTCCGGTTCCTTCTCCTCTGTCTCCTCATAGTCCCGGGATTCTTCCTCTACGGCTTCGACTTCCGCTCCCCCGGCTTCTGTCTCTTCCCTCGAATCCGGTGCAGCCTCAGCCGATCCGGTTTTCTGTACATAGGTCTCCCAGGGCATGGGGCCTGTCATTTCATCACGTTCTGTTTCATCTCCGGATGCCGCATCTGCTTCCGGTTTGGAATCAGCTTCATCCTTCGTTCCTGTCACCACTCTCCCCTGTATTGGATCCGGCGCATAGGGACTCCGGAAGACGCCGTAGTGTCCTTCCTTCCGCTGCTCTTCCTTCTCCTTAGCCCGCTCCTTCTCTTTGGTCTTCTGCTTCTTCCTGTCATCTTCCTTATCCGGCTTCAGCAGAGAATCCTTGATCAGGCGTTTCGAGGAATCCACCTTCCGTCCTGAGATCCGTTCGTAGATTTCCACGAATTCCTTTCCGGTTATGGTCTCATTCTCATAAAGGAAGGCGGCGATCTCATCCAGGATCGATTCATTTTTCTTCAATGCCTTGTAGGCACGCAGATACGCACGCTTGATGATATTCCGAACCTCGGTATCGATCTTGGTCTCGGTCTCATCCGAGCACTGCAGCACGGCTCTCCGGTCCAGATACTCCCCGGTGATCCCCTCCAGCTGTACCATACCGAACTTTTCGGACATACCGTACATGGTAACCATACGTCTGGCTTTCTCCGTTGCCTGCTGAATATCCGAAGCGGCGCCCGTTGTAACGGAAGGGAATTTCAATGCCTCCGCCGCACGGCCCGCACATGCGATCACAATATCCGCCTCGATCTCGTCCTGGGTTTCCAGAGACTTCTCCTCATCGGGGACCTGCCATACATAGCCCAGCGCCCCGTTGGTTCTCGGTACGATGGTGATCTTCTGCACCGGCACCGTATTCTTCTGAAGCACAGTCATCAGCGCATGTCCTGTTTCATGATAAGCCACCAGACGCTTCTCCGCATCCGACAGGATCTTGTTCTTCTTCTCTTTTCCGGCAAATACCACCTCCACCGACTCGATCAGGTCCTTCTGGGATACAAACTGTCTTCCCTTCCGGACAGCCATCAGCGCAGCTTCGTTGATAATATTAGCCAGATCCGCACCTACCGCTCCGCTGGTGGTCAGTGCCAGCTCATGCAGATCTACGGTCTCATCCTGCTTTACATTCTTGGCATGCACCTTCAGGATATCCTCACGGCCCTTCAGATCCGGCCGTTCCACTACCACACGCCGGTCAAAACGTCCCGGACGGAGCAGCGCCTTATCCAGCACCTCCGGCCGGTTGGTAGCGGCAAGAATGACGATACCCTTGGAGGTATCAAATCCGTCCATTTCCGAAAGCAGCTGATTCAGCGTCTGCTCCCGTTCGGAATCGCCGCCCATATGCCGTGTATCACGGCTACGGCCGATGGCATCGATCTCGTCGATAAATATGATACACGGTGCCTTCTGATTTGCCTGACGGAACAGGTCTCTTACACGGGAGGCACCCACGCCCACATACATTTCCACGAATTCGGAACCGGAAATGGAGAAGAATGGAACCCTCGCTTCACCGGCCACAGCCTTCGCAAGCAGGGTTTTACCCGTTCCCGGAGGGCCCACCAGAAGTGCACCCTTCGGCAGCTTCGCTCCGATGGCCAGATACTTCTCCGGCTCATGCAGGAAATCCACCACCTCCGCCAGGGATTCCTTCGCTTCTTCCTCGCCGGCCACATCATCGAAGGTCACACCGGTATCCTTCTGCATCTCATATACTTTTGCATTGGACTTGCCGACGCCCATGATACCGCCGCCCTTGGAGGCGCCCCGCATGATCAGCATCATCAGGATATAGAACCCCACGATCATGATGGCATAGGACAGCACCGTTCTCAGAACTGCGCTTCCGCCCTCATCGATCTGGGAAAATGTAACCTTTGCCTTTGCAAGACGGTCTACCAGGTTCAGATCATCGGTCCGGATCACATAGAAGGTGATCTCCCGGCCGGTATCGGACTGCTGCTTCGGTTTGAAATAGATCTTCGAATTGTAGATCTCGATGCTGCTGACCTTTCCCTCATCCACCATGGTGATGAACTTCTCATAGGAAACCTCTTCTTCACCGGAGGATCTGAACTTATTGAACTGCTGCCAGAAAATCAGCGTCAGGACGGCGGAAATAAGAAGCAGGATCAGCGTTCCCGTTAATCCCGGCCGCTTCGGTCCCTTTCCGCCCTGATTGTTATTTCTGTTCTCGTTGTTTTCTTCCATGTTCTCTTCCTACTTGTAGATCGGATACTTCGATGTGATACTATCCACAAGTGCCTTTGCTTTTTCTTCATCCCGATCAATGATCGCTGCCTTAAATGCGTCTGCGATCACGAACATATCCTCCTTCACAGCGCCGCGTGTGGTCACAGCAGGTGTACCCACACGAATACCGCTGGTCACAAACGGTGACTGAGGATCGTTCGGAACGGTATTCTTATTTACCGTGATATGAACATCATCCAGAAGCTTCTCCACTTCCTTTCCGGTAAGTCCCAGCTTCTGAAGATCAACCAGCATCAGGTGATTATCCGTACCGCCGGATACGATATCAAAGCCGCGCTCGATCAGTGCTCCTGCCAGAGTCGATGCATTTTCAACCACCCGGTCCATATATGCCTTGTATTCCGGAGAAAGAGCTTCCTTGAAGCAGACTGCCTTCGCTGCGATCACATGCATCAGCGGGCCGCCCTGGATTCCCGGGAATACGGCCTTGTTGAAGTTGTACTTCTTGTTTACCTCTTCACTGCAGAGGATCATACCGCCACGGGGACCGCGCAGGGTCTTATGGGTTGTAGTGGTGGTGATATCCGCATAGGGAATGGGGCTCATGTGATTTCCGGTAGCCACCAGACCTGCAATGTGCGCCATATCCACCATGAGAACCGCACCTACTTCATCGGCGATCTCACGGAACTTCCTGAAATCGATCTCTCTTGCGTAAGCGGAAGCTCCCGCAACAATCAGCTTCGGCTGACATTCCTTTGCGATCCGGAGCACCTCATCATAGTCGATCCGTCCCTCTGCATTTACGCCATAGGGAACACACTTGAAATACTTACCGGACATATTGACCGGGCTTCCATGTGTCAGGTGTCCGCCATGGTCCAGATTCATACCCATAAATGTATCTCCCGGCTGCATTACAGCAAAGAAGACTGCCATATTCGCCTGAGCGCCGGAGTGCGGCTGCACATTTGCATACTCAGCGCCGAAGACCTGCTTTGCACGCTCCCGTGCAAGCTCCTCAACCACATCCACATACTGACATCCGCCGTAATATCTTTTTCCCGGATATCCTTCCGCATACTTGTTGGTCAGGTGAGAACCCATCGCTGCCATAACCGCCTTGGATGCGATATTCTCCGATGCGATCAGCTCCAGGTTCCGGTTCTGTCGGTTGTACTCGTCTGTCATGGCCGCTGCCACTTCCGGGTCAATCTTTACAACTTCTTCAAAGTCAAACATTCTGTTCCTCCTCACTCCGTCACAGGGTGACCGATTTCTTTTGTTTATTCCTGCAATTACCGGCATGTCCTTCCCGACGGAACGGACATACGCATAGCTGGTTACAATTATCTGTCAATTTCCCTGTTTCGTCAATCTATTTTTTTCAAATCCCCGTTATTTTACATACCGACGACGAGGCGCAAAAAAGGAATGGCCACGATGTCTTTCGAGGTCATTGCGGGTCCCGGCACTTGGCAATCCGTGAGCGAAGCGAAAC